>DPKX01000175.1 GCA_003542295.1 Candidatus Atribacter hydrocarboniphilus | reverse complement strand
TTCGATTCCTGGTGGGGCTACAAAAACAATCCCTTATATAATTGAATATAAGGGATTTGTTATTTTTTGTACCCCGGTATTGTACCCATTTTTCTGTTTTTTAATAGATGCCAGTTATCGTACCATTATTCCTGCATTTCGAACATTTCCAGCGAATTTCATTTTTTTCAAAATCAATCTCACTTAAAATAATCCCAGCACATCTTTTTCTGAAACATCGAATATCTGTTGAGGCGAAGGTATTTGGTAACTTTTCCAAAGTCTCATCGATTACAAGAGAGAAGAATGCTGATATCTCTCTTGCTGCTTTGGGAATTTGCTTTGGATTGTTTTCTTGTTCATCGAGGGAATGAGTCATGTTGGATATATACATTTTAAAAACAATCTGTTATTCCTCATCAAAATAATCACTATCAATCCTTTTAAGCTCATAAATCTGTTGCACCGAACACCCAATATTGTAATCTATCATATGTTGAGCCAGTCGTTCACCATCAATTAAAACAATCTTGGTTTCATTTTTTGGAGTATAATCAACAGCATCCTTGGTAAAACTTGAGGTTGTGATGAAAATGCCCTTTTTTGCTCCCTGTCCAGCCAATGCTCCTACGAATTTATGAATCTCAGGTCTCCCAACTACATTGCCCGGCTTCCACCGTTTGGCTTGCACATAAATAATGTCGAGACCCAACTTGTCTTCTTTAATTGTGCCGTCAATCCCTTCATCACCGCTTCTCCCTATTGCTTTCCCTGCATCCTTAATTGAACCACCATAACCCATTTTCACAAGAAGGTCAATAACAAGTCTTTCAAAAAATGCTGGTGACAGGTCAATCACTCTATTCAGTAGTTCTGATGCCAGTGATTTTCTTAATTGTTGGTATGCTTTGTCGAGGTTCTCTTCAGGTGTCCGACTTAGAGTTTCCTGTGAAATAACCGCCTCTTCGCTTTCAACCTCATTTTTATCCGGATGTAAAAATTCAAGGAAAGAGGGGAACTGCCTTAAATACTTTGCATCAATTCGTTCAAGATTCTTTCTGAGAACTTGAAGACCCAGTTCGGTAATGACAAAGGTTGCTCTACTTGGGGAATATATGAGTCCAGCCTTCTTCAAATATGTTTTCGCCCAACCAACCCTGTTGTCAAAAATTGGTTGATTTCCACTTGCCAATAGCTCCTTCCTCTCATCGTCCGTCAACTGAAATTCCAATGCCAGATTTTCGATAAGTTCACGGTATTTGTATTCCTTTTTATCAGAGATAAGCTTCAATAAAGGAAGCATGAGTGACTGATAGTCTGGTATCATGATTAAAGTGTTTTGATTCTAACAGATTTTAGTCTTGCATAATTAATAAAGAATTAACTTTCAAGAGGATAACATCCAATAAACTCATACTTCTTTCCATCCCAACCTTGTCCTCTACTTGCCCTTAGTCTTTTATACTCACTTCTCACATCCCCTTCAATGTCTGGCGAAATGCCAATTATCCAGAAAGTAAATTCTTCATATTTTCCTTCATAACCTACTGTTGCTTTGAAGTGTTGTTCTTTTGGTGATTTCATTTTAATGGTAAATTAGGTTATTATGTGCAATATCAATTTGGATTCGGTTCTAATGCTTCTTTCAACGCCACTTGCAACAATTCCAGTGTGTATTTCTGGTTTTGTTTAATAGTTTGTTCCAGTTCATAACAGAATTTCAATAACTGTTTTATTTTGATGACGATTCGATGTTGTTCTGGGAGAGGTGGAAGAGCAAAAGGTGTCATTGAAATAATATCTGTATTCAAATTTGGCTGTCCCTGTCCTTTTGAAGCTTCCTTTAAATACCATCCCGTTTTTGATTTAAGAAAGTAGTATAAGAATTCCTTGTCCATATTATCTATACCCAAGAAAGCAGCAATTCCATCATTAAATGTGGTAGGGAACATACATATTTTTGGTATGCCCAAGGTTGCTCCACTATTTGTAAGCATCAGGGTATTTGAGTCTACGTATCTAGTTTTATGAAGACCAGCTTCTTTTATTGTATAAGTAAAGCTATTCAAATAAATATTTTCGTCTGCCGTAAGGTCAGCTACCTTTAGGAAAGGAATTGCTCCCTCATAATATCTTTTATCACCTGCTGGTCTTGGAGAACCGCCTCTTACAACACATGAGAGTTCTCCCAACCTGCACCACCCCCAATTTTCAGGAATTTCAAAAGGAGTTTCCTCTGGTTTGATGGGTGGAAGTGGTTTTTCTTTCTTGATTTTCTTTTCCTGAACCAGTTTTTCTTTTTCAGCCTTAATACGTTCCAGTAAAACACTTGCAGGTTCATCATCTGGGTCTTGTTGGACTAATTTACCCTGCACAGCATCCTGAAGTACCTGTTGACGGAATTTATTAATGAGCTTGAATTGGATGTTATTTTCCGATTCTATTTCTGAAATGGATGTTTCTATTTTTCTGAATCTATCTATAAAAACCCTTTGGTCATCTATGCTCGGTAAAGGTATCTGGATACTTGCCAATTGGTCTGGATGAATTCTTTTTGAACCCATACCTCGTGCAATTTTCTCTAAATCAATATAATTGCTGTTGATTTTGAAAAAATAAAATATCCATTCCGGTAAACAATCCTCTCTTACATCAAAACTTGGTATATCTGCACTTGTTTCGTATCCATCTAATTCTGGCGGGATTATTCCAAAAGCACCCTTGTGGAAGTTCTGTTTCCCATATATAAATTGTCCAGCCTTTCTTATGAACTGCTTTGTAGCTCCTTCAACTTCATTTTCCAAGGGACGTTTTTCTACACCAGCAACGTTTAATTTTACCCGAATCCGTTTGTCTGGATTAGGATTAATCGCAGGTATCCGGCTTTCTAAAAGTAAATTACCGAGCAATTCAATTTTCCAACTCATCTTAACTCAGCTTTAAGTTGGTTCAGCAATTCATTACTCTTTAGCATCGATTTTTCAATCATCTGAATCAATTCAACACTTGTATACTCATGCTCTTCGTCCTTTTTAATGGGATTTTTAATATCAAGGTCATATCCTTTATCAACTATTGTTTTGATATCTACCTTCCAAGCCACTTCGTTTTCCTCACGTTTGTTCCACCATTCTTTGATAGGTTTGAATTCTTCCAACCTGATGGGTTTTGTTTTGCTGTAGGATTTTTGTCCTTCAGGTAATCGATGTTCGTAGTACCAGACTTCTTTTGTGGATTTACCTTTATCAAAGAATAACAGGTTTGTCGCAACAGTTGCATAGGGTTGGAAAACGGAGTTTGGTAATCGAATTATGGTATGTAGGTTGCATTCCGTCAACAGCTTTTCACGAACTCTTTGCTTAACTCCTTCACCTGTAAGTGAACCATCAGGTGAAAGTACTACCCATTCTTAGGACCACTTTTTTCTTTTCTTAATTGATTATTATCATGATG
>DPKX01000274.1 GCA_003542295.1 Candidatus Atribacter hydrocarboniphilus | reverse complement strand
ATGATAAGCCCGGCTGGATAAATCGCTTTTCATAGAAGGGACAAATATCAATTGGCTATTTTCAATAATTTTCTTCGCTTTCACTGTAACCAGCTCAGGATCTCCAGGACCGAGACCAACCACAGATAGTTTCAAAGATTATACCCCCTATCAGTAATAAGATATTCTCCAAGGCGTTTGTTTCTTAACCCTCCAATAATCAATAACGTGTTCATGTCAAGATTGGAATGAACCAGCCGGTGAAGCTGGACGATTTCCTTGGTCCCATCTTTTTTAATGATGGCAACATTAGTTTCTAATCCACGATTTTGTTGAATGATACCAACCAACTCTTCAATTTTTTGAGACTGATCCTTTTTAACTAAATTATAGACTACGATTGGAAGCTCAGTTTGAGCAAGGAGTTGAAGATTGGTGATGATACTATCCCAGCTAATTAAGTAATCACTTAGGCTGATTACACAAAAACCATTTACCAACGGAGACCCAATCAAAGAAGCTCCCCAAGTGGCTGCAGTGATTCCGGGAACGATACGCCATGGAATGTTTTCTTGGATTGCCAGTTCCACCCCCGGAGCTGTCATTCCAAATACACCTGAATCACCACTGCTAATCAACGCTACTCGATTTCCTTTTTTTACCAATTCAATCGCTTTTTTTACCCGCTGGATTTCTTCACCCATCTGGGTAAAAATCGATAGAATGCGGTTTTGATAACGAAAAGGCACCATTTTTAAATAGGTCTCATACCCGATAATTAGATCACTTTCTTCAAGAGCTTGTATGGCTTGGATAGTCATCAGGTTGGGCTGGCCGGGTCCGATTCCAACAAAAATTAAACCACCTCCGGGCTTCCAGGGGAGTCGTCCCAAAGCAAAGGTCATATCGGGATAGACGGTTTTTCCCACCAAAACCTCAGCACCATGAATAATCAACGACGGTTCAGATAAACCGGGAATTTTTAAATGTTTTTGGGCACAAGGAGAATGAAATTCCCCGGAAACATTTTTTAATTGGTCAAGTGAGTATCCGGTAATTTTGATTGACTTATTTTGAACCAAGGGGAGAAGCGAAGGAACTTTTCGGTCAAGCGTGAGGACCTCAGCTACCGAAAGGTGGGAATATTTATTATTTTCAATAAAATCATGGTAAAACACTTCAAATTTTTCGAGGGAAAACTTCTTTCGAAATCCAGTTCCGATTACTAAAGAGCGAGGTCGTACAAAAACCGCTTTTGGGCAAGAAAAAATCCGATCGGTGAGATATAAAAAGGGTTCTTGGGGAAATTGGTTATGAGATGATTGAATTTGGTAACCGGGGAAATAGGGTGGTGAAAAGGGCTCATCATAATAAAAGGGAATAATTTCGCCCTCTATCAGACGACTTTGAATGGCTTTTAGAAGATAATGAGGATCTTCAATTTGGCAATCCATTCGCTCGGCGATCTCTTCTGGACTGAGGTAACCACAGGCGTCGGTTCCAGTCGTTATTACCGGTATGAGTTGAAGCTGTTCAGCAATAAAACGACAGAGGGTATTCATGGAACGGTAATGGCCTCCGTTTACCACGATGCAGAACCTGGTAGCTCCATCAATGACGATGATTCCCGGATCGGTCCGTTTGTTTTTGAGATAGGGCGCGGTCAACCGAGTAGCAATTCCAAGGCTTCCAATAAAAATAAAGACGACATCAGTTTCCCATTTTTCCTGAAGATTTTTTTGGGAATTTTTCCAACCTTTGACGAATTGCACTGGTTGCAAAATTTCCAAATCGGAAATTTTTTTTGCTAAAAGGGCGTAGTGTTTATGAAAAGGGAAGATGACGGTTTTCATTTATCCAGTCTCCATAAAGATATGATCGATAGTGCTCCGAATGATTTAAAAAAGGTCCAATTAGAAGCGTTGCAGAACGGTGGATCCCAGCCTCTTTCACTGCTTGAGAAATTTTTTCCAATGTACTCTGAATAATACGTTCATCCGGCCAAGTTACTCGATAAGCGCAGATTATTGGGGTCTCTATTGGATAAATTTTTGATAATTCTTCAACCACCTGATCGATAAAACCAATGCTGAGGAGGATGACCATCGATGTTCGATGACCTGCCAGGGTTGAAAGCTGTTCGCTTTTTGGTACAGGAGTTTGCCCGCCCATTCGAGTAATGATCAAAGTTTGAGTCCCATGGGGAAGAGTGTATTCCTTTTTAATCCTGGAAGCCACTGCACCGACCGAAGACACACCGGGTATGACTTGATAGTTGATTCCGCGGTTATCTAATTCATTCATTTGTTCCTGGATTGCTCCATACAAGGAAGGATCTCCCGAGTGAAGTCGAATAACGACATGATTTTGAGAGACTTCTTGGACCATATAATCAATGATTTCTTCGAATGTTAGGGTTGAACTGTCAAGTAATATCGTCTGAGGAGAACACACTTTTAAAATTTCTTGGTTCACCAAAGACCCGGCAAAGATAACACAATCAGCTTTTTCTAAAAGCATTTTCCCTTTTATGGTTATGAGTTGAGGATCTCCTGGTCCTGCTCCGACAAAATAGACCGGGGTCATGATTTAACTGCCTTTATAAAAAAAATGGGATTGAGAGATTTCATCATCAAGTTTTTATCATTGGGATCAATCCGGGATATGCTTTGTTGAAAAACCGATAAAGCCTGAAAAGGGTTATTCTTAAATCTATTCAGACCCTCAGTCACATGTAATAGAGATAGAGCAGTCATAACCAAAATTCCTCCTTTTTTTAATAGTTTAGAACTATTTTCGATAATCGAGGAAAGAGAGCCTCCACTTCCACCAATAAATATGCGATCGAAGAGCTTTTGGGGAATGTCGTTCGGTGCTGTACCATGGATGCATTGAACATTATCGATCCTAAAACGCTCACAATTTTTTTGAATGAGTTGAAAAGCTTCTTGATTTTTTTCCAGGGAAAATAAAATACCTTCGGATATCCGTCGAGCAATATCGATGGTAATACCGCCTGAACCTCCTCCGATCTCCAGCACAGTCATGGCTGGTGAGAGTTCCAGTAATGAGCAAACCATCATTCTGGTTTCTTTTTTTGAAAAAGGGATATTAGTGCGAAAATAATCCTCGTCCTCAAAAAATCCAATGCCTTTTTTCTCTCCTGGTGAAAGGTAAATGAGGGCAAGATCGCTTTCGGAAAGGTAAATATTGTAGAGTTCTTGAACAGAACCCGATTGGATGAATTCCCCAGGAAGAGACAAGTTAACACCCAACGCACCCATCCGGTTGGGAGAAACCAAAGCGGCAATTTTTAGAAGATTGGTTGCCGAATGAAGGCCACCGGTAAAGACCATCATTTCATACCCTTGTTCCAAAGCGAGAATGAACGGTGCGAGATTTTTGTTACCATGCAAATTAATAATTTTAAGAGTGTTCCAGTTTATTTTTAAACGACTGCAAAAATACTGAAAGCTACTAATTCCTGGGATAACTTCGATATTGAGGGGAAAGTGAATATCATTCAGCAAGCTAAAGAGTGTTGCGTCACCGGATATCAAAACTGCAGTCAATTCATATTTTTTTTGAAATTCGATCAATTGATGGAACAAACTGTCCATATTGATCGTTAACTTAACTTTATTTTGATGTTCCCATAAATCAAGCAAGTCAGGTCGTCCGATTAAAACCTGGGATTGAGCAATGACCTGGTGAGCTATGGGAAGCAGATATTGAGGATTTCCCGGACCGGCACTGATAAAAACGATCCTATTCATCAAGAACATCCTTTCCTAAGAGACCTTGCTTAAGGGAGAAAATGTGTACCTCAACCGATAACTGACTTTTAACTCTTTTTTTAATTTTTTGAGCAATTTCATGGGCAAGATAATCCCAGAATTGAGCAGCCGATGGCCAGCTAATTAAGATTTGAGAACCCTGTTCAGCAGTGGTAGCTAACCAAATATCATCAAAAAATTGATTTGGTAAACCAAATCGAACTAAATGGGCAAATAGTATTTCTCGTCGGGCATCGGCCACCTCGTTATGTGTGTTAAAAATTCCACCAGCAATTTTTACCATTTTACCAACCTGACCAATCGCAATAACTTTTTTTGCTCCCTCGATTCGGGCAGTATCCAGAGCAAATCCTATATACCCAGAAATACGGATGATTTGTTGAGAACCCCAGCCAAGGCCTTGGGCAAATTTTTCTCCATAGTTACCAGGAACCAAGACTAAGGTTTGAAAACCAAGAGCGATTCGTTGACGGATTTGAAGGCGAATCGTTTCCATATAAGAACTTTGCGACATGGGGAAGACTCTTCCCGTGGTTCCTAAGATAGAAATACCGCCTTCAATACCCAGCTCGGAATTGAAAGTTTGGGTTGCTATCTTCTGTCCATTCGGAACGTATATTTCAACCTGAAGGTCCCAATATTTGGGAAGAAATCGCAGTAAGTTATCGGTGATTTGTTTTTTGGGAACTGGATTAATAGCCCATTCTCCTGGTTCGAGATACAACCCTGGTTTGGTTACTTTTCCAACTCCTACTCCCCCAATAATCGAGATATTCTGTTTTCCTGGTTTTAGGAGGAGAGAAGCACCGATCAATATACCATCGGTGACATCCGGGTCATCACCGGCATACTTTTTCACCATTGAGAAATAGTGTCCATCGGATCTTACTCCAGCTTGAATAATTTCAACGTCGATATATTCTCCATTGGGGAGCTGAGTCTTGACATAAGAAGGGTCTTTTCCTAAGGCTTTAAAAAGTGCTCCAAGAGCGGCAGCCGATGCACAAGTTCCAGTGGTGATTCCCAATTTCATCCTTTAATCTCCATTCCATTTTCTTCTAACTTTTTTTTAAGAAGTGCATTGAAAACTGAAGCAGCTATAGAACTTCCTCCCCGGGGACCGGAAAGAACTACAGCTGGAACACCGGTTTGTAACAATTGTTTTTTAGAAATAGCTGCCGAGATAAAACCAACCGGCATGCCAATGACAAAGTCAACCTGATATCCCTGGTTGATATGTTGAACTAATCGAAGGAGACCAGTTGGAGCATTTCCAAAAATAAATTTTCGGATGTTTTTTTCACAACTCAAATCTACAGCTGATTCTGAACGGGTAATATTCTCTCGTCGAGCCCGGGTATAACATTCCTGTTCATGAACGAAAACAGTGAGTTTGATTCCATATTGCTGAAGGAGACGAGGAGATATTCCACTAGAAACCATTTCGGTATCACAATAAATTTCGGAACCGGCTTCGATTTTATTCATTGAGGTCTCAATGAAACCTGGTTGAATAACAAAAAGTGAAGCGATCGAAAAATCAGCGGTTGCGTGAACGGCTCGCTCGACGAGAAAACGACCATAATCAGGAAGAGAATAGTGATCTAAAACGGTTTTAATCAGTTGAAGACTCCGTGATTCTATGGAATCCATCCTATCGACCTCTTTCAATATTAAAAAGCCTGATGACCCGGGTCGATATCAAAAAAATATTTCAGCTTCCGTCTCGCGCAAAAGCTGAACACTGAGATATTCCCCGGGCCGGTCTCCTGGCTTGAAAGCTTTTTCCTACTCGGTTTTCCTTCCCAGCGAAATCGCCGGTGGCATAACAAACCTTTCGTTCCTTCTCACAGTGGCGGGACCACACCGGATTTTCACCGGTTTCCCGAACACCCGTTGAATGTTTCTATTCAGTTGTTTTTATCTTCATCACATGGTAGATTAAATCATTATTTTCAATTTGACAAGGGGTTTCTCTTAAAATATTATCAAAGGATGTTACAAAGATGACGCGAGGAATTGTCATTGCTGCTCCCTACAGTGGTTCGGGGAAGACAACGGTAGCTCTTGGCTTGATGAGGGCATTGACCCGTCAATTTCAGGTTGTCCCTTTTAAGATTGGGCCGGATTACATCGATCCTTCCTATCACCAAACTGCTGCTAAAAATGAACCACACAACCTGGATCTTTTTTTGCTGGGAGAAGAGAACTTAAAAAAGATATTTTTCCAGTCGATTCGGAAAGGTGAAATGGCCATAGTTGAAGGAGTCATGGGTTTATTCGATGGGTTAGGAACCGAGTCTTGGGCAAGCACCGCTCACGTGGCCAAAATTCTTAAACTACCAGTAATCTTGGTAGTCGATGTACGATCGATGTCAACCAGTGCGGCAGCCCTGGTTCACGGCTTTCAGACCTACGATCCCGAGCTTCAACTGGTGGGAATTATCTGCAATCTAACCTCAAGTAAAACTCATTATAATCATGTTAAGGAATCCATTGAGAGAGATTGTAACCTCCCAGTTGTTGGTCATCTTCCTTTTAAAAAATTTCTCGATATCCCAGAACGCCAGCTGGGCCTGATCCCTGCTTGGCATATAATTGATATTGATAAATGGCTTGATCATTGTGCCGATTTTCTTCTTAAAAACGTGAATCTCGACCAGATCATTGACCTCATGAAACCCTTAGAAAAAGTCGATGTCAGCTCAACTTTTCAGGTAAAATTACCTCCATCAGAAACAATTCGCATCGGAATTGCTTATGATGGAGCATTTCATTTTTACTACTCTGATAGTTTGGAAGCACTCCGCTCTACCGGTGCTGAACTGGTTTCCTTTAGTCCACTTAATGACAAATTTCTCCCTGAAGGACTGGATGGGATTATTTTAGGTGGGGGCTTCCCAGAAACAAACGCTTTAGGGCTCTCTTATAACCAGTCGATGCGGAATTCCATTCGATCGGCTATCGAAAATGGTCTTCCGACTTATGCTGAATGTGGAGGAATGATGTATCTAACTCAGGAAATTGAGGATTATACCCATCGTTTTTATCCAATGGTGGGAATTTTCCCCGTTAAGGCGATCATGGGTAAACGTCTCCAGCACTTTGGTTATGTTGAAGTCAAAGTAACCCGAAATAATGTCCTTGCAACGGAAGGTGTGGTTTTGCATGGCCATGAATTTCATTATTCTGAATTGGTAGGCTCTCAACTCAAATCCAGTTACCAAGTTAAAAAGCCAACCGGAGGAAAAACCTGGGAATCGGGTTTTATTTATAAGAATTGCTTGGCGTCTTATGTACATTTACATTTTTATGCTTATCCAGAAATAATTTCAAATTTTCTTAATCATTGTCGTCGATGGAAGAAAAACCATTCTTATTTAATTTCTTAAACTCATTATTTGAATTTCAAGGTTTATATAATTGACCCTCATACAACTTGCTGACACCAGATGTCTTAATCCTCTCCTACCAGGGGAGATAAAAAAAGAGGAATAGGAAGAAATTGAATTGAAATAAGTGATTTCGATTTTTTTCTTGAAGGATTAGAAAAAAAAATATATAATGGCGCAGGAGATATCATACTTTGATTTTCAACTTGCATAGTTCATCTGCGTTTATTAGCATTTGAAAAATGTTTTTTAAAAAATCCATTATAAACCGGCTATTTATTAAAATTGAATTTAAAAAAGTTATTTAATATTGATAAATGGACCAATAAGGGTCCATTTTTTGTGTTTTAAACTTGGTGTGGAGTGAGTCAGATGAGTCGTTTAATAACCGATGTTATCAAAGAAAGTCTTCAAAAAGTAGTTAAAGAACAATATGGAAACTTATTCGAAGAATTACTTTTTACAGTTGAGCCAACTCGTGATAAAGCTCATGGAGATTTTGCCAGCAACATAGCCTTTTTGTTATCTAAGAAGGCACGAAAATCCCCCCGGGAAATTGCCAACCACATTGTATCGATTCTTAATCAATCTATCGGTCACATTGCAACTATTGAGATAGCCGGCGGAGGTTTCATAAACTTTTTTCTGAAGGATCAAATTATTTATTCATTTATGCAGGATATATATCAGGAAAAGGATGAGTATGGATCGGTTCAAGTTGGCAATAATGAAAAAATGCAAGTAGAATTTGTCAGTGTTAATCCAACCGGACCGCTCCATGTAGGCCACGGGAAATGTGCGGCCTTTGGTGATGCCTTGGCAAGAGTTTTAAAAAAAGCCGGATTTACAGTTGAAAAAGAATATTATATAAATGATGCCGGTCGGCAGATAGATTTATTAGGTCTTACCTTGGAATGCCGTTATAAACAGCTTTTTGGTGAAGAGATTGAAATACCAGAGGGAGGATATAAGGGTGATTATATGATTGACATCGCCCAGGATTTGAAAAAAGAAAAAGGCGATACCCTTTTATCTCTATCAAAGGAAGAAAAAACCGAAATATTTAATTCTTATGCGGTCTCAAAAATATTACAAAGCATACAAAAAGATTTGAGTGACTTTCAGGTTAACTTCGATGTTTGGTTTAGTGAAAAAACTCTCTATCAAAACCATGAGGTTGAAAAAGCTTTGAATCAATTAATCAAGCAAGGTTTCACTTATGAAAAGGACGGAGCTCTTTGGTTAAAAACCCAGCAATGGGGAGATGATAAAGATCGAGTATTAGTCAGAGAAAACGGATCACCTACTTATTTTGCCTCGGACATTGCCTATCATTTTAATAAATGGCAAAGGGGTTTTGAGAGAGTAATCGATATCTGGGGAGCCGATCATCATGGATATATTCCACGTATGAAAGCCGCGGTTAATGCACTCGGTCTAAAGAAAGATTTTTTGGAAATTTTTATTGTTCAGTTTGTTACTTTATTAAGAAATGGACAACCAGAAAGAATGTCGACTCGACAGGGTGAGTTTGTCCCTCTTCGCAATTTAATTGATGAAGTTGGAGTTGATGTAGCCCGTTACTATTTTCTTATGAGAGATCCTGCAACTCACCTTGAGTTTGATATTGAACAAGCCAAAAAGACTTCGATGGATAATCCGGTATATTACGTTCAGTATGCTTATGCCCGCATCTCTTCGGTTTTTCGAGAAATGGAAAAGAAAAATTTATCCAATAAAGATATAGAGCGAAAATATGAATCGTTTCATAATGAGCAGGAAAAATTATTAGCTAAAAATTTGATATACTTTCCTGAAGTGGTAAAACGATCAGCTTTAGCACGGCAACCCTATATGATCTGCAACTATGTGACGGATTTAGCAGGTTCATTCCATACTTTTTATAATAATAATCGAATTTTAGATGAAGATAATTTAGAGTTAACGGCTTTTCGACTTAACTTATGCCGTGCAACTCGACAGGTGCTAAAAAATGCTCTGGATTTATTAGGCATTTCAGCACCAGAAACGATGTAGGGAAGGTCGATAGGTATGAATGGTAAGGAAGGAAAATTTATTTTTGTTACTGGAGGAGTCACTTCCTCTTTAGGAAAGGGGATTACTGCATCATCAATTGGTCGAATTTTAAAAAGCCGACAACTCAAAATAACCATGCAAAAGTTCGATCCCTATATTAACGTTGATGCCGGAACTATGAATCCCTATCAACATGGTGAAGTTTTTGTTACCCAGGATGGAGGAGAAACCGATTTAGATCTTGGGCATTATGAACGCTTTATCGATGAAGAATTATCGAAATCAAGCAATGTAACAACCGGAAAAATTTATAGTTCGGTAATTGCTCGTGAACGACACGGAGATTATTTAGGGGCAACTGTCCAAGTTATTCCTCATATTACCAACCAGATAAAAGAAGAAATATTTCGCCTGAGAGAAGAAAGTCAAGCTGATGTTTCAATTGTTGAAATAGGTGGCACAGTTGGTGATATTGAGTCACTCCCGTTTTTGGAAGCAATTCGCCAAATCAAGAATGATATTGGAAAATCCAATTGCTTGTATATACACGTCACTCTCGTTCCCTTTCTCGATGCTGCTGGAGAGTTAAAATCCAAGCCCACGCAACACAGCGTTAAAGAATTGCGAAGTATTGGAATCCAACCCGACATGATAGTTTGCCGTTCTGCTCATGCCATGACCAGAGAAGTTATATCTAAAATTGCACTTTTTTGTGATATTGAAAAGGAAGCCATCATTCCCGTTCTTGATGCCGAATCAATTTATGATGTCCCGATTACTTTGGAGGGAAAAGGAGTTGGCAATCTCATCATTAATAAGCTTCAACTAAATGCTGCCGAAGTTGATCTCCATGATTGGTCAGAAATTATATCTCGAATGAAAAACCCCAACCAGAAAATCAATATTGGGATTATCGGGAAGTACGTAGAATCGAAGGATGCCTATTTAAGTATCAACGAGTCGCTAAAACATAGTGGGGGAGCCTTGGGAGTAAAGGTTTGCATTAAACCAATTGAAGCGGAAAAAATTCAAGAGCAGAATGTAGAAAAGTACCTTGGAGAGCTCGATGGTGTATTAATTCCGGGAGGTTTTGGGAAAAGAGGAATAGAGGGAAAAATTATTGCCGCACGGTACGCACGGGAAAATAACATTCCCTTTTTTGGAATCTGTTTAGGAATGCATACGGCAGTGATCGAATTTGCTCGTAATGCTGCCGGAATGGTTGGCGCACATTCAACTGAGTTTAATCCCGAAACACCTTTTCCGGTTATTCATCTTTTACCTGATCAGAGAACTAAAAAAGATTTAGGTGGGACCATGAGATTGGGAAATTACCGATGTCAACTGAAAACCAATACGAAAAGCTACTTATTATATCAACAAGAAGAGATTATGGAGCGTCATCGCCATCGTTATGAATTAAACTCTGAATATATAGAGCAATTGGAAAAATCGGGAATGGTTATGGCAGGATTTAATCCAGAGTTTCAAGTTGTTGAAATGGTTGAACTCTCCAACCACCCCTGGTTTGTTGGAGTCCAATTTCATCCTGAATTTAAATCCCGTCCAAATCGGCCTCACCCTCTTTTTTATGGATTTGTCCAAGCGGCACAAAAGTATCATCAAAACCAAAGAATTGGAGAGAAGACTTTTGGATAGTAACTCATATCCTATTGGTGTGATTGATTCCGGTGTCGGGGGTCTCAGTATGGTCGTTGCTTTAGATCGGTTGCTTTCTTTAGAAGAGATCGTTTATGTCGCCGACCCTTTTTATTTCCCTTATGGAGAAAAAGACAAAAAAGAACTGATTCATATTGTTTCATCATTGGTCTCCTATTTAAATGAGGTTTTAAAAGCAAAGCTTATTATTACTGCATGCGGAACAATTAGTTCAAACTGCCTGGAAGAACTATCGGCTTTGTTTCAGCTCCCAATTATTGGTATCATTGATCCGGCATCCAAAGAAGCTGTAAAGAAAACTAAAACTGGAAAGGTCGTTGTGTTAGCGACTTCAGCAACTGTAAAAAGCGGTACTTTCCGAAAACATATTCAAAGAATTGATTCTTCTATTACTGTTAAGGAGGAAGCCTGGCCGGAATTTGTAGAGGCGGTTGAAAAAGGGCTACATCAAACCAATGAGTGGGAAAAATGGATTCGTACTCAGTTTATTCGGTTTCAAAAAGAAAGTTTTGATACTATCATCATGGGTTGCACTCATTTTGCTTTAATATCATCTTTTTTTCAAGATATTTCCGAAAGTTCTTTTATAATTATTAACCCAGCACTCGCAACTGCGCAGGAAGTAAAAGAATATTTAAAAAAATCAAATATGTTGAATCAATCGAAGGTGGGTAAAAAGAGAATTATTGTGCGAGGGAACAGCGCTAACCTACAAAAAACCATTCAAAATTTCTCCAACTTAAAAAAAATTAATATTGAGGCATTTCCTGAGAAGTATAGTGAAAAATTCTCTATTAACACTCAGAGATTATTTACCCCAGCCTCAACTCCAACATAAAAAGCTCTGGAAAGATCCCCAATGAAAAACGACATTGTTTATCAATTCCGTTCTTATGCCAAAATGAATTGGTTTTTAAAAATTGGTCAAAGACGTCAGGATGGATATCATAATATATTATCAGTCATGCAATTGATCAATTTTTATGATATTATTGATTTTTATTTTACTGACCAAAATTGTGATGAAATTCAATGTAACTATGAAATACCAACTGGGAAGAAAAGCTTACTTGGTCGTTTATTCCATCTCTTACGTGAATTAAATCCTCAGTTAAAGGATCGGTATTTCGGCGTTAAAATAACTAAAAATATCCCTCCCTCCAGTGGTTTGGGAGGTGCAAGTAGCAACGTGGCAAACCTATTAAAAAAAATGAATGAAATACTCCAATTATCTTTTGAAAATGAGAAAATGATTGAGATATCAGCAAAACTTGGTTCTGATATTCCTTTCTTTACAACCGGTTATCCATTTGCAATAATAAGCGGGAAGGGTGAAAAAGTTATTCCTCTTCATCAGCCACCGGAAAAATGTATTGTTCTGGTTTTTCCTGAGGTGGGTATTGATACATGCTGGGCATACCGGGAATGGGATATTGAACAGGAGAAGAAAAAATGTCAATATTTACCCTCAGTGAAAGAATTTATAGATAACTTTTTTCCAAATCAGATAGAGAAATATATCTGGAATGACTTTGAAAAAATTATTTATAAACATTTGCCAGAATTTGGTAAATACAAAAAAACATTAGAGCAAGTGGGATGTTCTTCGGTATTCATGACAGGAAGTGGCTCAACGATCATAGGTATTGCACCAAATCAGGAAAAAGCTGTTGATATTGTCAAGGAACTGAAGCAAAAAGGAATTCATTCTCGATGGTCGACAACGATTTTTAAAGATGATAGTAACCCTATAGTTGTTCAAGAGGGAGGGGGAGAACCATGACTGATGCCATCATATTAGCAGGTGGAGATAGTAATCAAGAATTTTTAAAAAAATTTGGTGTGAATAACCGATCACTACTTGTCATTCATAATAAATTTATGATAGAGTATGTAATAGAAGCCCTCAAAGAGGTTTCCTCAATTAAACGAATCGTTGTGGTTGGACCCGTCAAAGAACTGAAATCCCGGATAGGTAAATCGGTTGAAGAAGTCGTTCCTCCTGGAAGCGATCCTTTTGAAAGCGCTTTAAAAGGTCTTGATTATCTCAAACCAGGGAACAAGGTACTGGTAATATCAAGTGATATTCCACTCATCAAAGGAGAAATGATAGAGGATTTCTTTCTCAGATGCAGCAAACAACCTGCTAATTTTTATTATCCAATTGTTCGGAAGGAAGTGTATCAAAAAAAGTTTGGCCAATCAAAAAGAACTTTTGCTAAATTGGTTGAAGGTTCTTTTGGCGGCGGAAATATGTTACTTATCGATCCCATTCTGGTTCAAAAAAAGCGAGAATTTATTTCTCAGGTCATCAGAAACCGCAAAAGTCCTTTTATGATTGCAAGAATGTTAGGTTTGAATATTATTTTTAAATATATTTTTAAAAAACTATCAGTCAAAGATATTGAAGATCGAGTGGAAAAGATTTTAGAAATGAAAGGTTTAGCTATCATTACTCCTTATCCAGAAATCAAGTTTGATATCGATTTACCCGAACACGTAGAAATAGCAAGGAAATTTCTTAAAAAATAGAGGTTTAAGCCAAATATTTTTAAAATATTCTTACCAGCTATTTGAAATTACTGCTTCTTGGATTTACACATCAATACGCCAAGCATTATTTCTAATCCAAAGAGATGTTTTTGAGAAAAACGAGGAGGTACAATTGCATTGAGTACAGAGAGCAATCAAGTTGATTTAGAATTAGAGGAAAAAGAGTTAGAAAAAGAACCTGAAAAAGAAAAAACCAGAGCTGAATTGCAGTTTTCCTTAGGAGAACTAAAAATCAAATCCAATAACGAACTGGGAGATATTGCCCAAAAAATGGGCATAGTTGGCTATAGTCGAAAGAGAAAAAGCGAACTGATATTTGAAATATTAAAAAAGGCGACTGAATCGAAAGGTTATATTTTCAGCGAAGGTATTTTAGAAATCACTATCGAAGGATATGGTTTTCTCCGAACTTCAGATGATTTTACTGTCAGTGAAAACGATGTTTACGTTTCACCATCACAAATCAAACGTTTTGCTTTGAGTAGTGGTGATAAAGTTGCCGGACAGGTAAGACCACCAAAAGAAGGGGAAAGATATTATGCCCTGCTTCGAATTGAAGCTATTAACGATGAGGACCCAGAGCAAGCCAAAAAAAGACCCCTTTTTGAAAATTTAACCCCAATTTTTCCCAATCTCCAGTTTGTATTAGAAACTACACCCAATGAAATTTCTACACGAATCATCGATCTTTTTTCTCCTATTGGTGTAGGGCAGCGAGGTCTTATTGTAGCGCCACCAAAAGCTGGAAAAACCGTATTGTTGGAAAAAATAGCCAATGGGATTACTAACAACTACCCCAACGTTGTTCTGATTGTGTTATTGATCGATGAACGCCCTGAAGAAGTTACCCAAATGGAACGCTCGGTGAAGGGTTATGTTATTGCCTCAACTTTTGACCAAAAACCGGAAAATCATATTCGTGTTGCAGAACTTACTCTGGAAAGGGCAAAACGATTGGTGGAAGAGGGGAAGGATGTTGTTATTTTACTTGACAGTATAACCCGGTTGGCTCGAACCAATAACTTAGTCGTTCCCAATACTGGAAAAACCCTTTCAGGTGGAATTGATTCTTCAGCTCTCCATTGGCCAAAAAGATTTTTTGGAGCTGCTCGGAATATCGAAGAAGGTGGGAGTCTGACCATTTTAGCAACCGCACTGGTTGAAACCGGATCCCGTATGGATGAAGTCATTTATGAAGAATTTAAGGGAACCGGAAACATGGAGCTTCATCTCAGCCGGGCTTTATCGGAAAGTAGAATATTTCCAGCAATTGATATCCATCGATCAGGGACACGAAAAGAAGAGCTACTGATTAAACAAAATGATTTAGAAAGAATTTGGATGTTGAGAAAGCTTTTAGCCAATGTTGACCAGCAAGAAGGAGCTCAAATGGTTATCGACCGTATGAAAAATACTAAATCAAATCGAGAATTTTTGAAAATGATTGATCATGTGTTGAAAAACTCCCGTTAATTTTGACACTCAAAATCAGTATGTGATATAATACCCAGCGTTTTTAAATCATTTTTGTTCATTCTTCAATTCCTCATGTATAAAAGGTACCATTGAATTATTACCTTTATTCAAATCAATTTTTGATACCTATATACTTAAAACGGAATTGGGTGAGGTGATAACAATGAAAAAAGATATTCATCCCAATTATAAAGAGACACGAGTTATTTGTGCCTGTGGGAATAGCTTTGTAACTCGTTCTACCAAAACACCGGAAATAAGAGTAGAAATTTGTGCCAGCTGTCACCCGTTCTTTACTGGACAGCAAAAATTAATCGATACTGCTGGTCGAGTTGAGAAATTCCGGGCAAAATACGGCGACAATTTTTAGCTTTAGTTGCGAAATGAATAAAAAAAGGTAGTGTGTATAATTTACATACTCCCTTTTTTTATTGGAATAAAAAAGCAATGACGAGCAAAAAGGTTTTGAACACTAACCTCCATAAGCGTTAGATTGCTATTTGTACCGCATCGTGACGCAAGATGAGAATGAGAATGAAAAATTTTCCCTCTCACCCCAATCCCTTTCCATCATGGAAAAAGGGAATAACAATAAAGAACACCTTAAGGAGGAGTCCTTTTATAAATTACTTCTTCCTCAAGGGGAGTAAAATACAATGAGAGTGAAATTCAAACTCATCACCAGATACTAATCACTCATCATTGTTTATAAAAGGAGTAGGGGTATGAAGGTAAAGCTTATAAGCTCAACACCGAATCCTGAGCTAACCATTGCGAGAGCTGCACGTCTCTGCTATCGAAGAAGTTATGATGAAGACATGACATTAGAAAAAGCTCAAAAACTTATACAAGAAATCGTAGCCCGTGGTCATGAATCGGTTTTAGAGCACGCTTCTTTTACCTTTTTAATTGAGGGAATTTCCCGAGCTGCTTCACACCAGTTGGTTCGTCATCGCTTAGCTTCCTACTCTCAACAAAGCCAACGATATATTCATTTTAAAAATCCAGAATTTGTTATTCCGCCTTCAATTAAAGAAAATGAAACCTTATTTGATCATTTTCAGGAGCAGATACAGAAAAGTTCCGATATGTATCAAGAAATGATTAAAATGGGAATAGCAGAAGAAGACGCTCGTTATATATTACCACAGGCTATTACCAGCCAAATTATATTAACGGCCAATGCCCGTGAATATCTCCATATTTTAAAGCTTCGGCTTTGTAGTCGAGCTCAATGGGAAATAAGGATGATTGCCACCGCAATATTAAAAATTTTAAAGGAATTAGCACCAATTATTTTTGAAAACGCCGGTCCGCCGTGTGCAACCGGAATCTGCCCCGAAGGGGATAAAGGATGTGGACATCCGTGGAGCAAAAGATAAAATCCGAAAAGAATGAAAGGCACAATGTAGGAGGACAAGCAATTATTGAAGGGGTGATGATGAGAAGCCCTTGGAAAATTTCAATTGCGGTTAGAAAACCCAACGGTACAATAGTGACCGATATAAAAGAGAAACCGATTTTATCAAAAACCAATAAATTTTTTGCTTTACCGATTATTCGCGGTGTTGTCAATATGGTTGATTCACTCATCATCGGATTGAAAGCTTTGTCTCTGTCAGCAACCTTAGCTATGGATGAAGAGGAGGAAAAACTATCGGCTTTTGACCTTAGCATCGCCATGTTGTTGGCTTTTGGATTATTTGTAGGATTGTTTATAGCGCTTCCGACTTTTTTAACCTCTCGGATTGATCATTATATTCATTCAACCATCCTTTACAATATTATCGAAGGGCTTATTCGAATAACAATTTTTTTATTGTACCTCTATATTATTTCTCGAATGAAAGATATTAAAAGAATTTTTGAATACCATGGAGCAGAACATAAAACTATATTTGCTTTTGAAAATGGTCAGGAGCTTACTCTCGAAAATATTCGAAAATATACCACCCATCATCCCCGCTGTGGAACCAATTGGTTAATGATCGTTATGATTATCAGCATTTTTATTTTTTCCTTTTTAGGTCGTCCCGGGATAATAACCAGAATCATTAGCCGAATTGCTCTCATTCCAGTTGTTGCAGGATTGGCTTATGAAGCCATTCGCCTTTTATCAAAATATCAGGATCGTGGTTTGGCTAATATATTAGCCTTGCCTGGTTTGCTCCTTCAAAGAATTACCACCCAGGAACCAGACGATTCACAGTTAGAAGTTGCTGTCGCAGCTTTAAAAGGAAGCCTTAAAGAGGAGTGTTAATATGTGGCAAAATAAAGCTGAGGAGTTAAATAACCGATTTCTTGAGCTCACTCATTTGCTATCAGATCCCCAAATTACTCAAGATTTACAACGTTATCGACAACTCACTAAAGCTATTTCTGAAATTGAAGAAACTGCTAAGAAATACCAAGAATATCAAACAGCTCAAAAAAATTTAGAAGAAGATAGAAATTTTCTCAAAACTGAGCAGGATGCCGATTTACGTGAGCTCTTAGAAGAAGAAATTAAAGCGTTAGAAAATAAACTGATTGAGCTGGAAGAGGAGATTAAATATCTACTTATTCCCCGCGACCCGAATGATAAAAGAAATACTCTGGTTGAAATACGAGCGGGAACTGGTGGAGAGGAAGCTGCACTTTTTGTCTCTGACCTTTTTAGAATGTATTCCCGTTATGCTGAGAATCAGGGGTGGAAGTGCGAAGTCATGAGTACTAACCCAACCGAGCTCGGTGGTTTCAAGGAAATTATCTTTGCCGTAGAAGGTGATGGTGCCTATAGCAAATTCAAATATGAAAGTGGAGTTCATCGAGTGCAAAGAGTTCCAATAACCGAAGCCGGCGGGAGAATACACACTTCAACTGTAACTGTAGCAGTTCTCCCTGAAGCGGAAGATGTCGACATCGATATCAATCCGGAAGATTTACGGATTGATGTTTATCGTTCATCCGGCCACGGAGGGCAAAGTGTCAATACAACCGATTCAGCAGTGCGGATTACCCACCTTCATTCCGGCATGATGGTTACCTGCCAGGATGAGAAATCCCAGCATAAAAATAAAGCCAAAGCTCTGCGAATTCTTCGTTCAAGGCTTTTAGAGATTGAACAGCAAAAACAAAAAGCTGAAATCGATCGTGATCGAAAATCTCAAATTGGCAGTGGAGAAAGAAGCGAGAGAATTCGGACATACAATTATCCTCAAAATAGAGTAACCGATCATCGAATCAATTTAACTCTTTATAAGCTGGATTTGATATTAGAAGGCGATCTCAATGAAGTCATCGAATCTCTGGCAGCTGAGGAAAGAATGAGAATGTTGGAGAAAGTGGGATAACTCATGTCAAAAGTGAGAGACATTTGGAGTAACCTAGTTCTCACTTTACGTAAAAATAACTTACCCGGAGCCACCCGAGAAGCTCGTTTTTTGTTGGCTGGAGTTCTTTCCGTTTCACCTTCACATATTTATCTCTATTGGGATCAAGATTTGTCAGTTGAAAAAATAGAAAAGCTCAATATCATGGTAAAAGAACGACTTGACGGAGTTCCTCTTCAATATGTCCTCAAAGAATGGGAGTTTTTTTCCCTTCAATTTTATTTAGAAAAAGGAGTTTTTATACCAAGGTTGGATACTGAATCTTGGTTAGAGGAAGCAATTATGACCATCAGGTCTCGCTATGAAAACCAGCCGGCCAAGTTGTGTGATCTTTGTTGTGGTTCGGGCGTGATTGGTTTAACTATTGCTTATTGGCTAACTAAAGTACGGGTGGTGGCCATTGATCGATCAAAATTAGCTTGTGATTTGACTAGACATAATGCCCAAAAATTGGGCTTAGAAGAACGAATATCGATATGGCAATCAAATTTATTTAATGACATCCAAACTACTGATGAACTGCAATTTGATTTCATTTTGTCAAATCCACCTTATGTTAAAGAAGAAGAATGGAATACCCTGTCTTCTGAGATACGACTTCATGAACCAAAAGATGCATTGGTTTCGGGATCAGAGGGCTTGGACCTCATCTATCGAATCTTGAACGAATCATCCCCTTACTTGAAAAGCCAGGGTTACCTTTATATCGAACATGATCCTTCTCAAGTTGAAGTCATTGAAGACCTTTCGTTAAATACACACTTTGTAAAGGATCATGTCATTTTTGATTATCAAAAAAGACCCCGAGCTACAGTTTTTAGACGAAAGTGAAGAGGGAAGGCAGGTACTTCTTCAGAACGATAAAACACCATAAAATACCTTTTATAAATCTTATGATTCTGAAAAAATTACTGTTTCCCGTTTACTGTATTTTCGGGATAGACCCTCATGCTGCCTAGCAGCATCAGATGAGGATGAAAATACCAATCTAAATCCGTCATTGCGAGGAAGTCAACCGTTTTTTGGTTGAACGACGTGGCAATCTCTGCCACCCA
>DPKX01000201.1 GCA_003542295.1 Candidatus Atribacter hydrocarboniphilus | reverse complement strand
TAACAATTTGGATGATATTAAAAACCGCAACTTTCCGTTGGTTCTTGTTGATCGCACTTTTCCTGTTAATAATGGCTGGGATAGTGTGGTTGGAGATAGCGAAGAAGGTGCCTATCATTTAACCAAACATCTTATTGAAGTTCACCATCACAAGAAAATAGCCGTTATTTCTGGCCCACCGGTTTTATCGACGAGCCAAGATCGGGTAAGAGGGTATCTTCGAGCTCTTCGAGAATGTCATATTCAAGAAAATTCTGAGTGGATTATTTCTGGAGAATTTAAAGAGAATTTCGGTTATCAGATGGCATCAAAGTTTTTACAATATTCTGGCGCAAAACCTACCGCTGTTTTTGCCGGTAATAATTTTATTGCTATAGGAATTATTCGTGCCGCACGAGAGATGGATATTGAAATTCCTGGAGATTTGGCTTTAGTTACTTTTGATGACCTTGAGATGGCTTCCTATACCTGTCCTTTTCTAACAGTTGCGAAACAACCGGCTTACACCATGGGAAGTATGGCTACAGAATTCCTGCTTCAAAGAATTTCTGGAGAAAAGATAAGAGAAAAAAGGATAGTAGTTTTAAAACCAGAAATTATCATTCGAAAATCATGTGGTTGTATCCAATAAACTTTCTTTTTTAAAAAAATTCTTTGGTTCAATGTGTTACAATAGCCCAACATCTATTGTTTTCCTTTCACTTTGTGATTTAATAACCTATTCAGGGAGGCTTAAAAAATGAGTTCGATGCTTTTGAACGAAGACTTAAGAAATGTATCAAGAAAATTTGCCGAAGAAATAATGCAAACAACCGTTTTTAAAAAATTCCAGATCACCCGTTCAGCAATCCTTGCAGATGAAGCTGCCTCTTCAATAATGAATTTGTTGAGGGATGAACAAGAACGGTTGCTGGAAATATCTTGTGAACGTGATATTGAAGAAAGTGACTTTGCCGAGCTTAATAATTTGCATGAAAAAGCAAACAATAACCAACTCATTCGTTCCTATTTGGAGGCAGAAAAAAGTTTATTTCAACTTACTCAGGCTTTAAACACTGAAATAACTTCTCTCATAGGTTTTGATTTCGCTTTATCGGTAATGCATCGGGATGATGACGATGAGGAGGTGGCTTGGGAGTAAAAAATCCTAAAAAAATTGGGAAATGTTATAAAAAATCAGAGATCAGAAAATCAGGTGGTATCCTGTAGCATTATTAACTGAAACTGCAGAAAGCCTCCTTATTGAATTTTTAAACCGGGAATACCTAACCGTTATAAACAAGGGCGGTTCGATTTCTGATGCTATCCTTCTTTGAAAAGCGTTTTGGTTGTCAAGCGATACCGATTGAGCGGCAGGATTGTCAATCCTGCTTTTTTTGGAGCTTCATTAAGTGAATCCGAATTTTACCCATACCCGGGATATGGTCAATTTTGGTTTTTTCTCCATCAAGTATAAACTGGCGGCAGCGATCAGGTGGGGTAAAATTATCAAGGATTGAAAGCCCGGTATATAAGCTATCCCATCCCATATCATGGAGTCGTTTTGCCATGGAAGGATCGCAAAAGGAATCAATATTTTGCACTTCTTTAATAACCTTACATTTACCGTGTGAATTTTCAAAAATCCAACTTTGATTTCCACTCATCTCATAGTTTTGGCAATAGCGACAGCAATCAAAACGTAATCCACATCTTGGACAGAGCATCGGTCTCTTGGTGGTGGTTATATTTTCTCCAGATACCAAACGAAGCGCTTGAGGGATTTCAATGTTACAGAAGGGGCAAAAGAGCGAATCGGGTGCAAAAACTTTGGTGATATTGACTGATTCTTTTAGAATAGTTTGAATATCGTTCGATGGTAAATTTAAAGTTAATCTTCGAGACCAAAGAAATTTCGGGTAGTGGAAAAACCCAATAATGGCATTGATGAAGGCAGAAAAAAGAGATGCTCCATGATGGGAAGAATAAACAAAAGCTTTTCCAGCAAAAAAAATCGGAACACTAACCCAAAAAATTGGAATAAGTGGAAAGAAGAGAAAGGAAATATTTAAAGTGGGGAAAGAGCTACTGATTATCCCGACCGAGATCCAACCCAAAAAAAACAGTAAATGCCAATGCCAAGTCATGCTTTTTTATTTTCAAAAAATTTTAGCCGAGGCTCCTCGATGATTACTTTGGTATGGGAGGGGATAGAATGGGTAAGCCAAACATTACCACCAACTACGCTTCCTTCTCCAATTGTTGTCTCGCCACCGAGAATGGTGGCTCCTGCATAGACAGTTGCATTGTTTTCTAAACTGGGATGTCTTTTGGTGCCGCGGATAATTTTACCCCGCTCATCTTTGGGGAAGGAGAGCGCCCCCAAAGTAACGCCTTGATAGATTTTAACCTGATCTCCAATAATAGTTGTTTCACCAATAACTACCCCAGTGCCATGGTCGATAAAAAAACTTCTTCCGATTTTTGCACCAGGATGGATATCAATGCCAGTTAGGCTATGAGCATATTCGGTCATCATCCGGGGGATCAGAGGTACACCTTGAATCAGGAGTTCATGAGCCATCCTATAAATAGAGACAGCCACTACGCCTGGATAGCTAAATACAATTTCATCAGTATTTTTTGCTGCTGGGTCACCGTCAAAAGCTGCTTGGACATCATCCTCAAGCATTTCTCGAATCTGGGGGATTTTTTGAAAAAAAGTTAGAGTCTGATTACAAGAAAGCTGAATACATTCAGCTTTTGAAAGGGATTCGTTTGAATATTCTTCACCGTAAGCTTTCGCGATTTCTGATTGCAATTCATCGAAAAGACGATCCAACTTTCCTCCAACGTAATACTCAACATTTAACCAATTTAAACTGGTTCGACCAATGTAACCAGGGAAAAGAATTTCACGTAATTCCTCAGTTATACGAATGACATTTACTCGTGAGGGGAATTGCTTTTTTTCTATGTTGGTTATTAAGTTGGTTTTTTTATAGCTTTCGACAAAGGTTTTTGCCAAATCACCAATGGCAATCTTTTTTTCTTTTTTTTCAATCTCCATATTTACTCCTCAAAAACTATTAATAACGGTAAGAACTTTATTCACTAAAGTTGCCGGAAGGGGTGTATCAAGGCAATTTGATTTTATTAAATTTAAAAGGTTTTTTTCAAAATCAAACTTATCACAACATTTTCGGCAGATTCTTAGATGTTCTTCAAAATCTTTACGTTCTTGAGGGGTGAGAATCTCTCCATCAAGGTAAAGAAATAATTTCTCTACTGCTTCTTTGCAGTCCATTCTTCTTTTTTCCCCTTTTCAGTACTATTTTTTGACGAGGAATATTCCCAGAGAAGTTTTTGTAAAATTTTTCTTCCACGATGCAAACGGGACATAACGGTACCAATTGGTATGTCCAAAATTTCAGCAGTTTCTTTGTAAGAGAACCCTTCAACCAAATTTAGAACGACAACTGATTTGAAATCTATGGGAATAACATCGATCGCCTTCTGAATATCTTCTTTCGTTAATGTATTTAACAATGCTTGTTCAGGACTTATTCCTTCAAAAGCTGGTTGAAATGCCGATTCTTCTTCCATCTCATCTAAGGATGGAAGTTTATCGCGCTCTCGAACCCGATAATAGTTATTGATAAAAGTATTGGTGAGAATTTTAAAAATCCAAGCTCGAAAGTTTGTTCCTTCTTCGAATCGATCGATTGCTGAAAAAGCTTTGGTGGTTGTTTCTTGAACTAAATCTTCGGCATCTTCACGATTCCTAGTCATCCTTAAGGCAGTTCGAAACAAAGCGCCTAATTCTGGCATTAAAAGCTCTTGAAAAAGCTTTTTTTGTTGATCTTTGGTTTTATCCATCAACATAATCCTACTTTCATGAGTCTTTTAAAAAATCAGCATTTTTTAAATTTTCCAAGTCTTTATGGAATTCAATGACTTCATCTATAGTAATTTGCCCCTTCGGTTTATCTTTTTTCTTTTTTCGAGTAATTCGAGCGACATCCTCCATTTTTTCTAAACTAAAGGTTGCTTCTCCAAACTCTCGACAATAAGAGCAGATATATCGAATATATGCAGAACCTCGATAAGCAGGAATTTTGTAAATCCCAATCTCGGTTATATCTTCAGTATTTATCGGTGTTTTGCAACTTTTACATCTTAAAGGAAGCTCTTGCATTTTTTCCTCCTGAAACCAAAATCATTTTTGGGTATTCTATCAAGTGATGAAGAAGAGTACAAGTTTTTTAAAAAGTGGTTGAATCTAATTTATAGTTACTTCCGATATGAACCTGATCACTATTTAAGCTTATATGATTATTTTACCTCTTTTTTGAAGAGATTGTTGGTTATAATTTTAAATGGTTTGGTATATTATAAATAATAAACGACATTTTATAATAACTTGGGCGTGAGATTGTTTTTGAAAGGGGATTCATAAATTGACTGATTTAACCGTATTTGAGTTAGCACTTCAAAATAAAAATGACATTTATAAATTTTATCTTGAGAAATCAAATCAGCTTCTGAATTTGTTGAGTAAAGAAATTTTTAAAAAAATAATCGATGATGAATCTTTCCACTTGCAAAGGATTCAAGAAGGGTATGAGCAACTCAGAAAGGGAGAAATATTTTCCAATGGTTCTCGAGAAGGTTTACGGAGATCTTCTCGAGAATGTTTTGATTCGATACTTTCTGAAATAGTTCAAGATAAAAACCAATCTTCATCGCCCCTGTTATCCGAAATTGAAATTATTGATCAAGCCATGGCATTGGAAACCAGCATTCATCGATTTTTTGTTACCAGTGAGAAAGAAATTGGTGATCAAAAAATTAATGATTTTTTGTCTTTTTTAGCCGGTGAAGAGTACCGTCATTTTAATTTGCTTTTTAATACCAGGGAATATTTAAACGGTTGTCAAGAAACATTTCCCCAGTATCCTCAGGATTGAGATCAATAATATCCAATTTTATTCCAGTATGATTTTAACGTGATTGATGAGTAGAAAAAAATAACGATGAAAAAGGAGGAGCTTTATATAGGAGTTGAAGGATAAATCCAAAGAGGAGCACCTGAATGGGAGTACTAATCAGTCTCGGAACGATAAGGAGTTTCCAGGGAATGTCAAAAATTAAATGAAGAAAAATAGGAGTGAGGATAAATCCAACCAAAATTTGTGTCATTGAAACAGTTCCCCAGATCAGAAGCTTGGGTAGGTTTTTAAATTCATGATAATGAGAGATGATTTGAGAGCTCATGATTCCAGGGATAAGACCGTATAAAGCAGACGTTAGGGTAAAGTGGGGCATATAAGGTCCTATGGGGCTTAAAATATAGCCAATTACATCGACCATTACTCCAGTGAGTGACCCATAAAAAGGCCCAAAAAGAATTCCGGCCAAAATAATTGCTAAAGGTCCAACACCAATCCGTATTCCCTCGCTTCCTCCCACAGGA
>DPKX01000094.1 GCA_003542295.1 Candidatus Atribacter hydrocarboniphilus | reverse complement strand
CCAAATTTCTCAAAAAAACTGGAATTTTATCACTACTTTAGTTTATCGTAATAAAAATCGATGTGCTAGTTATTCAAACAAATTATTATCAATATTTTAAGTCAAGTCAGGTTTTCTGTAAACCCTTTTTGGTCGGCAATTTTTTCAATTTCATTTAATCGGCGGTGAACTTCTGATTTGGAAAGAGGTGGATTACAAAGGCCCCCAATTTCACGTAAAGAAGAACAAGGATTCTCTAAACGTAATCTCGCAATTTCTTGAAGATGTAAAGGGAGGTCATCAAAATCAAGAACTTGTATCTTTTTTCTTTGCCGCGATGAAGATGCGACAATTTTGTTTAAATTAGCGGTTTCATAGTTAACCCAGCGGGTAATTTCATTAATAGTTGATTTTTCTACCATAATTTTTTCTATTTCGAGGTAACTTTGATGGGCTCCCAGAAAACGAATAAAATCAGCTATTAACTGAGAATTTTTTAAATAGAGATTAATCTCTCCTTTAACCGTACGGGAACGAAAATCAAGCTGGAGATTGTGAAGATATTTTAGAATGTAATGAGCAAGTTTTTCCGAATTGAACTGTATTTCCAAGTGATATCCCCTCAAGGGGTTGCTTATATATCCCCGTGATTCAAAAACTCCTCTTAAAAAATGTGCTGCTAACTTCTGATTTAAATAGTTGCTTAGGATGTTAACATCCTGAAAACCAAATTGATCGAGCATGATATTGGTGACGCTAAAATCGAAACAGTAAAAAATACCTCCTGGAATTCCCCGTTTCTCTTGGACACTAATAGCATGGGAAGAATGAGGGAAAAGGCTTTTTTTATGAGTGACACATTTTTTAATCAAAGCTGGATGGCGGCTGGAGAAATGTAGAAGAAGCTCGTGGGAATGCTTTTTTATCACTGCACCAGTTCTAATCAATCCGATAAATTCACTCATGACTTCATCTTTATTCTGCGGTTGAATGGTAAATAGCTCGGTTTTTAGGTTTTCTTGAAAGTTCATGAAGAGGTGATTCCCTCTTTTCCGGCAAGCATATTTTTTTGACTGATTATTTTTTGGATTTTAATGATACTTTGGGAGGGTATTTTTAGTTGACGGGATAATTCTTGGGGAGAATAATCTAAAATTTGGGTTAGATTGTCAAAAGCTGAAAGGATGACCTGTTTCCGTTGGGGACCAATTCCCGGTATATCGTCCAAAACAGAGGAAAACATATTTTTATTTCTTCTCACTCGATGAAAGGTGATGACAAACCGATGCACTTCATTCCGAATTCTTTGGAGGAATTGGAGAGAAGAATTTTCGGGAGGGAGACGGAGCGAGACGCTTTTTCCGGGGAGGAAAATTTCTTCATTTTCTTTTGCTAAAGCAAGAACAGGAATAGTGAGAGAAAAATTATGTAATACTTTGAGCGCACTGTTCAGTTGGCCAATGCCCCCATCAATGACCAAAAGGTTGGGAAAGTCGGTTTGGTTTTGGATTAGTTTATTGAAATGCCGAGTAAGAGTTTCCTCAATCATGGCAAAATCATCAGGATGATCGGTTTCTCGGATGATATATTTCCGATATCTTTTCTTTAATGGTAAACCATCGAAAAAAGCAACGATGGCTCCTACCGATTCATCACCCTGAAAGGTTGAAATATCCACACCTTCAATGAGACGAGGTAAGGCAGGAAGCGAAAGAAGAGCTTTTAATTCATTTAGTATATGCTGATGATCCATATTTTGACGAAGCGCTTTTATTTTTTCTAATTGGAGATTTTTTTGGGCGTTTTCTTGGGCAAAATGAAGAAGATCAAGCTCAGAAGTATTTCTGGGTAAATCAATAATACTTGGATGCCCTTTTTCTTTAATCCTTTCCTGGAGATTATGGTTAAAATCAAATTGGACACAAATTTTAGTTGGTGGATTGAAGTGGTCAAGATAAAAATTCTCAATGAATTCATTGAGAATATAGTCTCGACCAGCGTTTTCCTCTCCTTGAGCATGAAAATTTTCGATTCCAATCAACCTTCCTTTTCTAACCTTGACGACAGCTAAACTGGTAAGATTGGATTCACTTTCCAATTCAATAAAGTCAATATCTGAATCATTAGGAAGGACCAATCGATACCGTCCGATAATTTTAAGCAAACAGTCGAGATGATCTCGGAATTGAGCTGCTTTTTCAAAATCCTGCCGGTCGGCGGCTTTCCACATTTCCTCCTCTAACCAGTTAGTAACCTCTAAATAGTCTCCTTCTAAAAATGAACGGGCTTTATTGAGTTTATCTTGATATTCTGAAGAACTGCATTTTCCAACACATGGAGCACAACACAATTTCAATTCGTAATCGAGACAGGAGCGTAACAAGGGAAATCGAGATTCATGAATTGAGCAACCACGAAGAAGAAAAATTTGCCGGAGAATTTTCAATCCGTCACGGGCTTTTTTTGAATTGGTGTAGGGTCCATAAAAGTATCCCGGTTTCGCCGTTTTGCGACGGGCTATTTTAACCGCTGGAAAATCACCTCGAGCATCAAAATGAATATAGGGGTAACTTTTATCATCTTTCATTCGGATGTTGTATTGGGGTTGGTAAGTTTTAATCAGCTCTTCTTCGAGAAGGAGAGCTTCGGCTTCGTCTCTGGTAAGGATGAACTGAATGGTATTAACTTCTTTAGCCAGGTCTCGCTTGAGAGGGGATGAAGAATCACCTTGTAAATGGTTTCGAACTCGGTTTTGAATATTAATGGCTTTCCCAATATAAATTATTTGGTGACTTTGATTGCAAAGAATATATACACCACAACTGGTAGGTAATTCCTGAAGGGAATTTCGAGTGGTTTCAGACCTGACAAAATTCTTTTCGCTCAACCTTTAATACCTCCCTTAGGTAAAAACCAGTATATGAGGTAGGATTTAAAGCAATTTCCTCTGGAGTTCCTTCAGCAACTAACTGACCTCCCTGATCTCCACCTTCTGGTCCCAAATCGAGCAAATAATCGCAGCATTTAATGACATCCATGTTGTGCTCGATAATCAAGATACTATTTCCTCGTCGGCGTAGCTCTAAAAGAACATCGAGAAGTTTTTCGACATCGGCAAAATGGAGGCCGGTGGTCGGTTCATCGAGAAGATAAAGGGTTCTTCCGGTGGCAATCTTACTCAGTTCTTTGGTTAGCTTAATCCGTTGGGCTTCTCCGCCTGAGAGAGTGGTTGCCGATTGTCCCAGTTTAATATATCCGAGTCCGACCCGCTTGAGAACAGCTAATTTTCGGCGTATGACTGGGATATTTTCAAAAAAGACCGCTGCTTCATCAACACTCATATCGAGTATTTCGGCAATATTTTTTCCTTTAAAGCTCACATCTAAAGTTTCTCGAGCATATCGCTTTCCTTTACAGTATTCACAGGTTACAAAAACATCGGGAAGAAAATGCATCTCGAATTTAATAACCCCATTTCCCTGGCAAGCTTCACAACGACCACCCTTCACATTAAAACTGAAGCGCCCTGGCCGATAGCCTCGGGCTTTGGATTCGGGAAGTTGGGCAAAGAGGTTCCGTATTTCAGTAAAAATTCCAGTATAAGTGGCAGGATTGGAACGGGGAGTTCTTCCGATTGGGGATTGGTCGATGACGATCACTTTGTCAATACATTCAACACCTTCAATAGTATCATGATCACCTGGTTCGGCAAGGGAATGATAGAGAATCCGAGAGAGAGATCGATAAAGGACGTCTTCCATAAGAGTACTTTTTCCCGAACCCGATACACCAGTGAGTCCCACCATGACCCCTAAGGGGATTTTCACATCAATATTTTTTAAATTATTAGCTCGAGCACCACGAATAACTAACCATTCTTGGGGATTTTTTCTCTCCAAAGGTATTGGTATTTCCTTTTTCCCACTGAGGTATAGTCCGGTAAGACTCTTTTGATTATTCATTATTTCAGTTGGGGTTCCAATTGCAATGACTTCTCCTCCCTTTTCTCCAGCTCCTGGTCCCATATCGACTAAATAGTCAGAGCTTTTCATGGTTTCGGCGTCATGTTCAACGACAATGACGGTATTTCCCAAGTCACGCAGTCTTTTCAAAGTTTGAATCAGCTTTTGATTATCACGAGGGTGAAGGCCAATGGTTGGTTCATCAAGAACATAAAGTACCCCGACTAATCCCGATCCAATTTGGGTGGCCAGCCGGATACGCTGGGCTTCTCCTCCGGAGAGCGTCATAGCTGAACGGCTGAGAGTAAGATAACTTAAGCCAACTTCCACCAAAAAGCGAAGCCGGGATTGAATCTCTCTCAGTAAAGTGGTAGCAATTAGCGTTTCTTGCTCTGAGAGTTTTAGTGTATTAAAGAAGTTTTCCAAATCATCAATGCTAAATCGAGAAAGATCACCAATTGATTGATTTTGAATTTTTACCGAAAGACTTTCGGGACGAAGTCGATTGCCCTGACAAGACGGGCAAGTTCGAGTTGCCATAAAACGGGCTACCTCATCCATTTCCCACCAACTCTCGGCGGCTTTCATGCGCTTCTCTAAATAACTGATTATTCCATCTCCATCTTCATCTCCGTGAAGGACCAACTGTTGGTCGCCTTCTGACAAATCCTGAAAGGGAACTTTAAAAGAAATACCTTTTTCCCGAAGAAAACGCTTGATTTTATTCATGGAGTAGTGATTTTCGTCATACCTAATCCAAGGGATAATAGCTCCTTGGTCTAAAGATTTAGACCAGTCGGGGATTACCAAACCGGGGTCGATGAAATTTAAAACTCCAATTCCACTACAATCGGGACAGGCTCCATAAGGGTTGTTAAAGGAAAACATTCGAGGGGTTACCTCAGGGAAACTAATACCGCAATCGGGACAGGCAAAATGCTCACTAAATATTCGCTCTTCCATTTGGATGCCATCGGTAACCACCCCAATTTTAACCAATCCTTTCCCATACCGAAGAGCGATTTCGATTGAATCGGCAAGACGACGTTGTTCTTCAGGATTGGTGGTCAGTCGATCAACTACCAAGTCAATGTTATGTTTTTTATTCCGATCTAAACTCAAAGAATCCCAATCTTCCAACTCAGTAAATTCCCCATCTACTAAAGCCCGAGCAAATCCATTTTTCAGCATATCGTTGAGGAGTTTTTTGTATTCTCCTTTTCGACCACGAACCAAAGGAGCTAGAATAATAATACGGACTCCATCAGGGTAAGAAAGGATTTCATCAACGATTTGCTGGATGGTTTGACGAGCAATAGGTTTTCCACACTGAGGACAAAATACTTTTCCACAGCGGCTGAAAAGAACCCTCATATAATCGTATATTTCAGTTACTGTACCGACCGTTGATCGCGGATTGTGAGAGGAAGCCTTTTGATTGATGGCAATAGCTGGCGATAATCCTTCAATTAAATCAACATCCGGTTTTTCCATTCTTTCCAAAAATTGCCTGGCGTAGGAGGAAAGGGACTCTAAATAACGACGCTGTCCTTCGGCAAAAATAGTATCGAAAGCCAGTGAGGACTTTCCTGATCCGCTCAGTCCAGTTATGACCACCAGTTTTTGGTGGGGAATTTCAATATCAATATTTTTTAAGTTGTGTTCACGAGCGCCTTTAATCAACAAAGAATTTTTCAATGTAATCACCTTTTAGCTTCAGTTTATTCTTTTTCGATGATTTCGTTCAATTTGAATGAGATTGACCACTTATCCGAGAAGCAGTTTTTTGCTGATTGCGGATATTTTTTTGAACGGTTTGAA
>DPKX01000075.1 GCA_003542295.1 Candidatus Atribacter hydrocarboniphilus | reverse complement strand
TCTCCCCAGGTAAGCCCCGAACGGCTAAGAACATACATTTGGGCGGGGGTACCCCCAGTCGCCGATGGGGTAATAGTTGACATAAAATAACCGGAAAGAACTGTTTTCAGCGCCTGTTCAAAGGTTATGGTCTTATTCCAAGCTCTCGAACTAAGATACACTCGTACTCCATCAACAATCCAGGCTAATATTAGGAATATAATTCCATATACTAACCATTCCAAGCGAAAAACCGACAAGTCAATTGAAATCCCCCGAAAAGAAATAATTGAGAAGATAAAAATCGTGGTTCCTAAGCTGATTAAAATAGATATAATAATCTGTTTTTTTATATTTCTAGGCTCATACCGTTCGTGTTCGTATATCAAGCCATCACTTCTCTTGTGGTTTTCCATATCAGCTTAAGTCCTCATTCTTAGTGGTATCAAACAAGAAAAATATTTTATTAGTCTTTCTTCTTGGTGTTGGTAGATTTTAAAATTTTATTCATTTTTGAAGCCTTCAGTATATCTCTTTAGCTAAAGAGATATGTCATTTATTTTTTAAATTAGTTTTGACTTTTCACTCGTTTGGTTTTGATTAATAATGAATTCTCTAATAGAATAGACCGATTATACAACAAATTCATAAAAGTTATTACCAAAAAACCATGGTTCCCTCCTTTTTTTAAAAAAGGAGGGAATTAAAGCAACCATATTATTATTGAAAACAAGCTGCAAACTAAAACTCCCACATAAGTTGAAAGTCGAATGACAACGAGAGCTTCATCAATTCGTGTCGGATTTAATTCTAAAAGCGGTTCTCCCAAAAACGGGTACTCTTCACGCTTACCCCCATAATAATTTGCCCCACCTAATTGGACGCCCAAAGCCCCGGCTAAAGCGCTTTCTGGCCAACCGGCATTTGGGCTCGGATGCTTTCTTGCGTCACGCAAGGAATACTGGAAAACCCCCTTCCAAAATTTACCCAAAATCATGGTGGAAATCCCAATCATAACAACACTGAGCCGAGAGGGAATAATGTTCATCAAATCATCAAATCGAGCAGAAGCAAAACCAAAAAAGTAATACCGGGAATTTTTATAACCCAGCATTGAATCCAAGGTATTAGAAATTTTATAAATCAATCCCCCCAGAGCACCAAAAAGGGCGGTGTAAAATAGTGGAGCTAGAATTCCATCACTAAAGCTTTCTGCAAGCGATTCTATCCCGGCACGAACTATTTCTTTCTCGGAAAAATGTTCGGTATCTCTCCCTACCAAGTGCTTTAACCCCTGACGAGCTTCCTCAATGTTGTCTTGCTCCAATGCCAGCTTCACATTATTTACTCTTTTTATTAATGTCCGATATGCTGTAAAGCTAAAAATTAAATATATTTCTAACGCCCAGAAGGCTAACGAAAGGTATTGCCGCAACCATCGGCTAAGAAAATAATACAGTATCCCCATCCCTCCAGCCATGAGAATAACCAATACAAAACCCATAAAAAATTCACGTTTAAAGTTTCTTTTCTTCGGAAAAAGCAACCTCTCCAGGCTATTGATTATCTTGCCGATAAGAACTACTGGATGCCATTTTCCCTGAGGATCTCCAAATAATCCATCAAGAGCAAAGCCACATATTAATCGAATTGCATTCAGCATCATAAATCCTCATGGTTAATAATCCCCGTTACTTGGAAAAAACCCGAATCATCACGAACTTTTATTATCACTCCGGGATCCAGTAATAAATGAAAACTATTTTCAAATGTCATCCCGGTTAGAAGAACCAACAAACACCGAATAACACCAGCATGGGTTACAACTAAATAGTTACCGTTGTTTTTATCTTGAAGTGTTTGCCAAAACCTTTTTACTCTTAGCAAAACATCTGCAAAGCTTTCTCCCAGTGGGGGGGTAAATTCCAAAGGGTTTTCCTTCCACTTTTTGACTTGATTGGGGAATTCTTGCTCAAGTAGTTCCCAGTTCTTTCCCTCCCACTCGCCAAAAGATCTTTCTTTAATGTCCTCGGTGTATTGAATCGAATAATTAGAATTTACAACTATCTGAGCTGTCTGTCGTGTCCGGATGAGGGGACTTGACCAAATTTCCAAATACTCATAATTTTTTAGAATTTCTTTTGCCGCTTTTATCCTTTTCTCACCTTTTTTGGTAAGTGGGAGGTCGCTCCAACCAGCGAAGTAATGGTTCTCAGTTGCATCGGTATCTCCATGTCTTAAAAAAATAATTTCCTTCATAAATTCATCACTCTCGCTCCTCCGGAAATGACTTTATTATAAAAAACGTCTGCTTTTTCATTTCTCAACGCTTCCCTTACTCGTTGAAGCATTTTCTTCGGGGGATATACCCGAGTATCAAAAAGTATCCCAAAAGCTTTTCCCGTATGGGCTCGGTTTACGCCTAATCCACCGATAGAAGAACAGATTTCAATTAGTTTTTCATAAATAGGTTCTGGAAAAAATGACTGAGCAATCCAACTGCTCAGAGTCGCTGCTCTCCCCAAAAGGGATAAATCGTTTTCCTCTAGACCCCGTTGAGCATAACCAAAAGCCTCTGAGAGATCCTTTTGGTACTTTTCCCATTGAGCTCTCATTCTCCTACGGTCCACCGAGAGAGTATCGAGAACACCGGGCAATTCTACGCCTATTACTCCCAAATATCTAGGAACTGGAAAACGTACCAGAACTGATCCATCCAGGTGGTCAAAAATACACATTTTTGAAAAAACAATACCATCCGAAGGTTCAATCTTTAAAGCAATCCGAGCAATGTCCTCTTCATATAAATCCCGCTCCACAAGAAGTGCCAAAGCTGCTATAAGGGCAGCAATGTCCGCAGTACTTGAAGCATATCCTTTTCCTTCTGGAATTGAGTGGCGCCTTCGAAACACAATTTTTTCCTCTATTCTACTCAATCCCCATTCTTGAAGAATTAGCTCCATGGCACGTTTGCTCTTCCAAAGCTCTTGCATGTGTTCCCTGCTTTTTGGATCAACTCTTTCAACCAAATCAACTTCTATTTCTGAGTAACGATCAATGGTCAAAGATATGAGTACTTCCTTGCCTTCCCAGGTTCCTTGAACTAATTCTCCCATACTACCCGGACACCATGCGAGTTTCATTCCTGTTTATGTCCTCCCTAAATATAAAAAAAGGGTTTCAACAAGCTCTATAATTGCTCCTACAGCATCACCACTAAGTCCCCGAAAACCTCTTTCCATCATTTTACTGAATAACCAGCCAACAAAAAAAATCAAGGCTGCTTTGAAAGGATAGTAATGCCACCCCAAAAACCAGGGAAACAGCATTATAACCCCAAGCCAAGTCCCCATTACCCACCTTGGGATCTGACCAATAAATTCTTCTCCAAGACTCTTTTTCTCTTGACGAAAGGGATGGAAAAGCCCTCCAATTATTAAAGCAGCGGTTCTTCCTGCCACAGGAGATATGACTAAAAAAATCGGTAGCGGGTTTTGACCCAGAGCAATGATCTTAAAGCTTAGTAAAAGAAATATTCCAACCACACCAAAAGTTCCAAGCCGACTATCTTTAAGTATTTCTCGTCTTCTTTGCACGTCCTGAGTCGAAAAAAGAGCATCACAAATATCAGCCCATCCATCCAGATGCAGCCCTCGAGTTAAAACGATGGAGGAGGCGACTAACACCAAAGCAATTAACCAATTCCCGGCGTTGATAAATCGAAGGAAGCAATACAATCCATAATTGAATACGCCTATCAAGCCACCAATGACTGGAAAAAAAACAGCTGCTCGGGAAAGATCTCCGTTTTGATAATTGAATTTTGGGACCGGAATGCAAGTTAAAAAACTCATGGCAACAAACCAATAATGCCAAATCTTTGGTTTAATCGCGGAACGGTTAGATTCCATTATATCTCTCCCTTTATCTTCACTGGAATACCGGCTACTACTAAGTAGACCTGGTTAACTTTAGTTGCCAACCATTGGTTAATGCGACCTTGGAGATCACGAAAGGTTCTCGCCAGAGGGTATTCAGGCACAATCCCCATTCCCGTCTCATTACTCACCATTAAAAAGTAAAAACCCTCTCGTTGTTGTTTTTCAAAAAGATAACTGAATTCATCAAGAAGTTGGTGATAGGCTGCTTCTTCTTTGTCTTCTCGTAATAACAGATTGTTAACCAGAAATGTAACGCAATCCAGCAAAATTGCCTTTCCAGTCCAGTTTTCATCGATATAACTGAAACCATAGGGAGTCTCTCTAGTTAACCACGATTGAGGACGAGAATTCCGATGCTTTTGAACTCTTTCCTTCATTTCCATATCGGTAACCACTCCGGTTGCTAAATAAATTACTGGTAAGCCACTATCTCGAGCCATTTGATGCGCAAGAGAACTTTTTCCGCTCCTGGCTCCTCCTAATATCAGAACTGTTTTTTTATAAGGTTCGGGCATATTCATTTATCACCTGAATCAATTTTATATTCTCTTCGTGAGTCCGAACTGAAAACCGGAAAAAATCATTAGACATTCCCCAAAAATCACCTAAAAAGCGCACAATGAGCTTTTGGTTTTGAAGGAAAGAATAGAAGCAACTTGTCTGGGCTTTGATTCTTACCGTATAAAAATTTACTACTGAAGGTTGAAGTTCAAAAAGGTTAAAGAGTTTCCCTAGGCTCTCTTCAATATATCGTTTTTCATTACGTAGTTCCTGCAACGTAAGGGAATGAAATTCACCAAGATCGGTACTGGCAAGCAAGTTTAAAGTTACAGCCAAAAGTGTATTTATGCTCCAGGGTTCAAGGACTTGTTTCCATTCCTCAACTAAGGATGGGTTGGCTACTATAAAGCCTCCTCTCAATCCAGCTAAGGAATAATATTTTGTAAGAGAGCGGATGATGATTAGACATTGGTCCTCGTTGTTCAATTGTGGGACAAAAGAGGTTTTTTCCTGAATAAACTCTTGAAATGCTTCGTCAACCAACAAAGTAATCTTTTGTTCTCGACACCAACGGTATAAAATGAGCCTCTCTTCCTTTGACAGACATTGACCTAAGGGATTGCCGGGATTCCCCAATACAATCAGATCCGGGCTTTCCCTTTCTATGCGAGACATTATGCTGTGGAATCCTTCTTGGAACAAAGGATTACTATGTACTACCCTTTTCCCTTCCAAATGAAAAGCTCGAGCATATTCAGTAAAACATGGCTCTATAACAAAGATTTTTTTAGCTTGATGACGACGGGCGATAAAATAAATACCCTGTGTTGCGCCATTGAAGGGAATAACTGAGTTCTTATCCAAATTATAAAGCAGGGCTATCCTTTTTTGATAAAATTCCCAATCAAGAGGGGGATAATAGGAAACATACCGAAACCAATCATTCCAGTGTTCCTTTAATATTTGAGGCGGACCCCATGGATTTAAGTTAACACTGAAATCCATGGGGGATTTGCCTCTCAATTCCATCTCTATTAGTCGACCACCATGGATGGGTACGTTCATCATTCAACCAGTGCAAATGAGGAAATTAAATCACCTTTGTACAATCTTACCAGGGTTACGCCCCGGGTTGCACGTCCTTGAACTGAAATTTCATTGCAATTGATTCGAATTAGGGTACCATTTTGCGATGATATCAATATCTCTTCCTGTCCAGAAACTAGCTGAACTCCAATAACTTCGTTTTCTGGTTGGCCAAACTTCATTAAGATAATGCCCTTCCCGCCTCGGTGATGGACAGGAAAGTTCTGCATTTTTACTCGCTTGCCCATGCCCTTAGAGGAAATAATCAAAAGATCTAATTTATGTTTGAGAGATGAAGCACCGACAACCCGGTCCTTCGCTCGAAGCGTTATTCCTTTTACCCCTCGACTAACTCTACCCATTGAGCGAACCTCTTCCTCAGAAAAGGAAATTCCATAGCCCTTCGCTGTAGCAATAAGAACTTTTTCTTGTCCATTGGTTACAAATACTGTTGAGAGCTCGTCTCCATCATCGAGATTAATTGCTCTTATGCCTCGTCTAGTGATAGAAACAAACTCAAGGAGATCGCTCTTTTTAACTATACCCCGCGATGTAACAAAAAATAAGTACTTCCCTTCACCAAAATCCTTGAGGGGTATCATATTAATCACCCGCTCTCCCTCTTCGAGTTGGAGTAGATTTACTAAATGAATTCCCTTGGCTTGGCGCTGCATTTCAACCAGTTGGTAAGCGGGAAGTTGGAAAACTCGTCCTCGACTGGTAAAAAATAGAATTTTATGAAGAGTCGTTGTAACCGAAATTTGACTAACCAAATCTTCTTCTTTAGTAGTAATGCCCGTTACTCCTCGACCACCTCGTCCTTGACGTCGATAGGAAGACAGAAGAACTCTTTTGACATAACCATCTCGAGTAAGGGTAATAACAACGTCCTCTTCGGCAATGAGGTCGGTTAAATCAAGGGGTTCTGCTTCGTCAACAATACGGGTTCGACGAGCATCGCCAAATCTTCTTTTTACATCTAAAAGCTCCCTTTTAATTAAGTTCATTAAACTCTTTTCGTGGGTTAATATATCTTTCAAAGAAGCAATTCTTTTTTCTAATTCTCGATATTCCTCTTGGATTTTTTCCCTTTCCAAGGCCACCAACCTCTGCAGCCTCATTTCTAAAATTGCTTGGGCCTGGGAATCTGAGAACTGGAATTGCTGCATTAAACGATCTTTTGCTTCAACTACGTTTTGGGATGATCGAATAGTATGAATTACCTCGTCAATCATGTCTAATGCCCGAAGGAATCCTTCCAAAATGTGCAATCTTTCTTCGGCGTTTTTTAATTCATATTTACTGCGCCGGATCACCACTTCTTTACGATATTCAATAAAATGGCGAAGCACGTCAGGAACACCCATTACCTCCGGTCGTCCTTTGATCAGCGCCAAAAGAATAACACCAAAGGTAGTTTGAAGAGCGGTATGACGATAAAGGTAATTCAAAACAAAGTTTGGATTCGTAGCATTTTTTTTCAGTTCTAAAACCACCCTAATTCCATCTCGGTCTGATTCATCACGAACTTCGCTAACATCAACAATTTTTTTGTCCATAATGAGTCGGGCAATTTCCTCAACCAACGAAGCTTTGTTGACTTGGTAAGGAATTTCCCGGATAATTATTGCTTTTCGGTGTCGATCCAAGTCTTCGATCCGAGCATCTCCCCTTAAGACTAATTTTCCCCGTCCTTCTCGAAAGTAATCATGAACACCCTTAGTTCCAACTATTAATCCATATGTAGGAAAATCCGGTCCGGGAATATATTCCAACAACTCCCTCCAAGTTGACTGAGGGTGATCAATAAGATATATGGTTGCATCGATTAATTCCGAAAGGTTGTGAGGCGGAATGTTGGTTGCCATTCCAACCGCAATACCGGTTGCACCATTGGCTAAAAGTTGCGGAAAGTTTGCCGGTAAAACTAATGGTTCCTGCATCGATTCATCGAAATTTGGTATATAGTCGACAGTATTTTTTTCGATGTCCAAGAGCATTTCTTCAGCAATCTGGTTCATTCTTACTTCAGTGTATCTCATGGCTGCTGGTGGATCGCCATCGATCGATCCAAAGTTTCCGTGTCCATCAACCAAAGAGTAGCGGTAGGTAAAGGGTTGGGCCATTCGAACTAAGGTATCATATATGGCCATATCACCATGAGGATGATACTTTCCTAGAACATCTCCAACAATACGCGCACTTTTTTTGTAAGGCAAATTATGCCTGATACCCATTTCATTCATCGCAAACAGAATTCGACGTTGCACGGGTTTCAGTCCATCCCGAGCATCAGGCAATGCTCTCCCGACAATAACACTCATGGCATAATTTAAATAAGCATCTTTCATTTCGTCTTTTACGTCTACAGGAATAATATTTCCTTTATCTTCCGGCATTTAATTCCTCCAAAAATTTTCTCTATCTCATTAAATGTCTATGTTTACTACTTCATGAGCATGTTCACGAATAAATTCACGACGTGGGTCAACAGCGTCTCCCATTAAGATACTAAATATTTCCTCGGCTTCAATAGCATCCTCAATAGAAACCTGTTTGAGAGTCCTGGTTTTGGGATCCATCGCCGTCTCCCATAGCTGTTCTGGGTTCATTTCTCCTAAGCCCTTATAACGTTGAATTGTGTATTTTTTATTTTTAAAGTCTTTTAAAATTCTTTCCAATTCATGATCACTGTAGGCATAAGCCTCTTGTTTGTTGCTCCTTATTCGATAAAGCGGTGGAAGGGCAATGTAAATTTTTCCGTTTTCTATGAGTGGCTTCATATATCGGTAAAAAAAGGTTAACAATAATGTTCGTATGTGGGCACCGTCTACGTCTGCATCGGTCATAATTATCACTTTATAGTAACGTAATTTGTCAATAATAAAGTCAAATCCTATTCCACATCCTAAGGCAGCAACAATGTTACGAATTTCAGCGTTGGAAAGAATTTTATGAAGGTTTGCTTTCTCAACGTTGAGAATTTTCCCTCTCAGGGGCAGAATTGCCTGAAAACGACGGTCTCTACCCTGTTTTGCTGAACCTCCAGCAGAGTCTCCCTCAACTATAAATAATTCCGATTCTTCGGGATCCCGACTAGAACAATCCGCTAATTTCCCCGGGAGGCTTGATGAATCGATGCTATTCTTTTTTCGAGCTAATTCACGAGCTTTGCGAGCTGCTTCACGGGCTCTCGCCGCTTGAACTATTTTTTCGCAAACAGCTTTGGCCACATCAGGGTTTTCTTCTAGAAAGGAAGAAAGATAATCGTGAGTAATTTCCTCCACGATTCCTTTAACCTCTATGTTTCCAAGCTTGGTTTTAGTCTGTCCTTCAA
>DPKX01000065.1 GCA_003542295.1 Candidatus Atribacter hydrocarboniphilus | reverse complement strand
ATCCTATTATCAGTTTCGAGAGCGATTTCGGATATTGAAGGAAAATAAATTGTAAACTTCCCTCTGGGAAGAATTGAGAGGAGTGAAATAAATGAAAGCAGCTGTTTACTACGGACCGGGCGATTTGAGAATTGAAGAAAGTCCCCTTCCGGAAATTGGACCGGGAGATATACTTCTAAAGGTCGGCGCGTGTGCAATATGTGGAACCGATATGCGGATTTTTCGTCATGGGCATCGCGGTGTAAAAATTCCCCAAATTGTTGGTCATGAGATTGCCGGTACTGTCGCTGAAATTGGGAAAGACGTGAAGGGGTATGCGGTTGGGGATAAAGTTGCAGTTGATCCAATCGTATCCTGCGGTGAATGTTTTTATTGCCGACGGGGATTAACCAATCTGTGCCTTACTTTTAAAGAAAATTATGAGGCTTTTGGATACTATTACCCCGGAGGTTTCGCTGAATATATGCGGATTCCAGAAAAAGCCATTCGACGGGGGAATCTCATTCTAATTAAAGAGGACTTGGCTTTGGAAGAAGCTGCTATTGCAGAACCAATGGCTTGCGCTTTAAACGGTCAGATGTTATCCCAAGTTGGAGTTGGTGATCATGTCTTAATTATTGGAGCCGGACCAATAGGTTGCATGCATATTTCTTTAGCAAAAACCCTTGGAGCAACGAAAGTCATCATTTCTGAATTCCAAGAGGGTCGTTTGAACTTGGCTCGTCAATTCGGAGCTGATATTTATGTGAATCCCATGCAGGAGGATCTGAAAGAAGTTCTGATGAAGGCGACCAATGGAATTGGTCCTTCGGTTATTATCATTTCCGCTCCTGCTCGAAAAGCACAAGAAATGGCGTTGGATCTGGCTGCCAACCAAGCCCGGATCAACTTTTTCGGGGGGCTACCGAAAGATGATCACCTGGTGAGCCTCGACAGCAATGTCATACATTATAAAGAACTCTTTATTCATGGGACCAGCGGAACGACGTCAAATCATATTAATATGTGTATTGAATTGATGGCGGGGAAAAGAGTCAATGCTTCTCAGATAATTAGTAAGGTCATATCTTTAGAAGAGCTTCCTGCCATGTTAGTTGAAGCCGAGAAGGGAAATTATCTGAAAATAATCGTCAAACCATAAAATCATCGGAAATGATTGGTTGGTAGATTGAGTTTTAAACTGAAATTACAAGCGGTTAAGCTATCACAACTTGCTGTGATTCGCCTAATTTTTGGAGGTGCTTACCTTGGAGTCAAAAGACAAATTACTTCAAATGTATAAGGATATGCTTCGTATCCGCCGTTTTGAAGAAACCGTAAGTGATCTTTTTTCTCAGGATAAAATCCGAGGGACAACTCATCTTTATATAGGTGAGGAAGCCGTTGCTGTTGGAGCCTGTAATGCGATTCACCCGGATGACTATATTACCTCTACCCATCGTGGGCACGGTCATTGTATCGCGAAAGGTGCAACTTTGCGGGAAATGATGGCCGAGTTATTTGGGAAAATAACCGGGTATTGTAAGGGTAAAGGAGGATCGCTTCACATTGCTGACCTTAACGCTGGAAATCTTGGTGCCAATGGGATTGTAGGGGGTGGTATCCCAATCGCAACTGGTTCAGGATTGACTGGTAAGTATAAAAAAACTGGAAAGGTTACAGTATGCTTTTTTGGCGATGGAGCATCCAATACCGGAGCTTTCCATGAAGCAGTGAATATGGCGGCTACCTGGAAATTACCGGTCGTTTATGTATGCGAAAATAATCTTTATGCCATGTCAACGCCGGTGCGAGAAGCTTTTCCTATTTTAGATATTGCTGAACGAGGTCAAGCTTATGGAATGCCAGGTATAGTAGTAGATGGGATGGATGTATTAGCCGTTATGGAAGCTGTTGAACAAGCAGCAGAGAAAGCTCGTCGAGGAGAAGGTCCAACACTGATTGAATGTAAGACCTATCGATACTTAGGTCACTCCAAAAACGATCCAAGAGCTTACCGGACCAAAGATGAAGAAAAACAGTGGAAAGAACGCGATGCAATCAAACGATTTCGAAAATGGTTGCTTGAAAACACTGTTGCGACCGAAGAAGAAATTCAAACTATTGATGAAGAAGTAGAAAATGAAATAGCTGAAGCGGTAGAATTTGCCGAATCAAGCCCCTATCCCCCGCTGGAAGAAATAGTCAAAGACGTCTATGTTGAAGAAGATTTTGCTGAAAAAGAACGAAAAAAAGGAGCCAAAATCGTTCTCTCTTTTAACGAATATAGCGATAATCAAAAACTTAGAAATATTACCTATCGTGATGCATTGAATGAAGCCTTAAGAGAAGAGCTCAATTATGACCCCAATGTGGTATTGATTGGAGAGGACATTGGTTTATACGGTGGGGCTTATGGAGTAACTCGGGGATTGTGGCAGGATTTTGGTGATGAAAGAATAAGAAATACCCCCATTTCTGAGGCAGCCATTGTTGGATGTTGTGTCGGTGCAGCGATAACTGGTCTTCGCCCAGTTGGTGAACTGATGTATGTGGATTTTGCTGGATTAGCTATGGACCAAATTTATAATCAGGGAGCAAAGATTCGTTATATGTTTGGAGGGAAAGCTCGAGTTCCAATGGTTATTCGAACTGAAGGTGGCTGCGGTCGTTCTTCGGGAGCCCATCATGCACAGAGCCTGGAATCTTGGTTTATGCATGTACCTGGTTTAAAGGTGGTAATGCCAGCTACTCCTTTTGATGCAAAAGGCCTTCTTAAGTCAGCTATTCGGGAAGATAATCCGATAATTTTTATCGAGCATAAAATGTTGTATAACACCAAAGGCTTGGTACCTGACGATGAATATCTTATTCCTATCGGGATTGCTGATGTAAAAAAATCGGGTACCGATGTAACGGTTATTGCTTATTCACGAATGTTGCTGGTTGCAATGGAAGCCGCCGAAATATTGGAAAAAGAAGGTATTCATATTGAAGTTATTGACCCCCGAACCCTGTTACCTTTAGATATCGATACCATTGTAACTTCGGTAAAGAAAACCGGAAAAGTAGTAATTGTTTCCGAAGCCTGCAAAACCGGTGGACCTGGGGGAGAAATTGGGATGCAAATTATAGAAAATGCCTTTGATTATCTTGATGCTCCCTTGATAAGATTAAGCGCTGCCGATGCACCGGTTCCCTGTAGTCGTTATTTAGAAGACAATTCCATTCCCCAAGCCCAAGATGTAGTTAAGGCAGTGAAAAAATTATTAGTATAATTGAAATTAACTTGCTAAAGTGATTTTGAAGCTTAATAGAAGTTATATTTTATGGAGCAATCCCCAATGGGCGCAATTTTATTGCGCCCCTTAAATTTTTATATAAATTTTAGTAGAATTTAATTTGTTAAGCCTTGAAATCAGTGAACAGAACGGTCGTTCATGCGATACAGCAGTACAACCAGTTGAGGATAAGAGTGACTTTCATAAATTAGAATACAATTTCCCTGATTTTCCAAGAAGGAACAAAAAAGTTCGGAAAATTCATAAAACATTTAATTCTTATGAATAACCTTTAATTTTAAAGGAGATGTTTTTTAATATTTATGTATGAGTTAGCTAACACTCGTCACTTTTAAAAATTAACTAAGGGACATGAAATGGATCGAAAAACTGAAATCAAGTTTTATTTTATGGTTGGCATCGTATTTTATTTCTTAGCAATATCAATGATCATTACTGGGGCTGCTCTCCCTAAATGGATGGATATATTCCAGGTAACCGCCGGTCGAGCTGGAAGACTTTTTTTCCTTTATTATTTAACCTATGTGATCACCACTTTTTCCAGCGGTTTTCTTTGTGATCATTTTGGAAAAAAACCAATAATAGTTCTGAGTCAATTATTTCTTGGAATCGGTTTTTTTTGTATAAGCACGGCTCATTCTTTTCTATTCATTGAGTTGGGGATGTTAATCATGGGATTGGGTGGAGGATTTTGCGAAGCACCCATGACGGGTCTCATCTCTCAGGTTTTTAATGGTCGAGAGGGATTTGCCTTGAACATGAGTCAAATATTTTTTGGAATCGGAGCTGCCAGTGGTCCTTTTTTAACTGGTTATCTTTTAGGAACAGGCTTTAACTGGAGATATTTATACCTCTTGCCCGCGATTGTTTCAATGTTTTTATTTTTCTTCATTTACTTTGAAAAAAAATTATTTCAGCAAGAGAAAAAAGGGATTACCAGTGGAAATATTCTGATTTTATATCAACGTTGGAAAACTTTTTTGGCGGTAAGTTGTTTAGCGATGTTGCTCTATGTGGGGTCTGAGATTGCTAGTTCCTCCTGGATGAGCACCTATATTGTAAAAGGGCTAAAAGGAAATCTGTATTTAGGCGGGGTAGCCATGGCTGGGTATTGGGGGATGATAACCATTGGAAGAATTGTTTTTGCTTATCTCTCTCAAAGGAATCACTATGGAACGCTTTTACGAATTTCATCTATTATTAGCTTGGTTTTTTTATTTTTACTTCTTATGACCAATAGCATTCCCTTGGTTATATTATCCTTTATGGGGATAGGTTTTGGTTTTTCTGGCATCTGGCCTTTAGTCGTAGCTGTAGTTGCCAAAAATATTGAGGAAATGCAGGCTACTGCCATTGGGGTGGTAGTGGCCTTAGGGGGAACCGGTGCTTTGCTCTTCCCCTGGTTGTTTGGAATTTTTTCTGATTATATGGGGCTTCGTTTTATCTTCATTATGGTTGTTGTATTAGTGGTGGCGATGTTTTTAGTTTTTCAATCTCGTTTTTTTAAAGAGAGTATAAAGACCTGATAAAATAGAGATTAGTAAAATGAAGCTCAGATTCATAATAAATTTCTTTTTGCTTTGATAAATGAGAACAAATATCTATGCCACTTTTTTTAAGTGCCAGACGAGGAAGTAAATACCTATCTAAACCGTCATTACGAGGTATCCAACCGT
>DPKX01000132.1 GCA_003542295.1 Candidatus Atribacter hydrocarboniphilus | reverse complement strand
CGCGTGAGGATCTCATCCTTTAATTATTTTTAAAAAAATTTTCTAAATGAGATTGCCACGTCGTCCAACCGAAAAACGGTTGGAATTCTCGCAATGACAGATTTAGAAAGGTATTTTCATCCATATCTGGTACGATGAAGTAACGTGAGGGTTTATTCAACCTTTATTCAAAATTTAAAAATTGATATGAATTATAATCATTGCATTCTATATATGAATTTATAATTAAGATGTTTTTACCTTGAGGGATAAGACCATGAGAAATTTGGAAGTTGCTCAAATTCTTCGTGAAATTGGAGTTCTCTTAGAAATAAAAGGAGAAAACCGGTTTCGAGTATTGGCCTATCAAGAAGCTGCCAGAAAAATCGAAAACTGGCCGGAGGCGATTGAATTACTCGCCAAAGAAGGAAAATTACGAGACATATCAGGCATTGGTGAAGGCTTAGCAGCCAAGATCGATGAATATCTTCGCACCGGGAAAATCGAATATTATGAAGAACTAACTAAAGAAACCCCTCGGGAACTCATTCAGCTCACTGAAGTCCCTGGGGTTGGCCCAAAAATTGCCCGACAACTCTATTCCGACTTAGGGATTTTAACCATTGAGCAATTAGTACAAGCCATTCAGGAACATCGTCTTCAAAACCTCCCTGGATTTAGTATTAAAAGTGAAGAAAAAATAAGAAAAGGGATCGATATTATCAAGAAAAATACCGGTAGGATGTTATTAGGTTATGCACTTCCCTTGGCTGAAGAAGTTATTACCTTCCTTCGTGAAAATAATCAAATTGATAACATAAGCACAGCTGGAAGCCTTCGTCGCATGAAAGAAACCATTGGTGATATTGATATTTTGGCATCAACGGTTGATGCAAATCGGATGATGGAAGCTTTCATCAATCTTCCCATGGTAAAACAAATCATTGCCCATGGAACAACCAAATCGAGTATTTTAACTTATGAAGGAGTTCAAATTGATCTTCGCGTGGTCGATAATCAATGCTTTGGTGCCGCTCTTCAATATTTTACCGGTTCCAAAGAACATAACGTCAAACTTCGGGAATATGCGTTAAAAAAAGGGTATAAGATTAACGAGTACGGGATTTATCGGATAGATGATGGGAAAAGAAGAGGAGGAGAAAAGGAAGAAGATATTTACCAAATTTTGGGTATGGAATGGATACCACCCGAAATGAGAGAAGATCAGGGTGAAATTGAAGCTGCCCTTCAAAAACGCTTGCCGATCTTGGTCGATATAAAAGATATTCAAGGAGATCTTCATGTCCATTCAAATTGGAGCGATGGATTGGTTTCTATTGAAGAGATGGCAAAAGCTGCGGTACAGAAAGGATATCAATATATCGCTATTTGTGATCATAGCCAGGGATTGGCAGTGGCTTCTGGCTTAACCCCCGAGCAAATACAAGAAAGAAGAAAAGAGATTAACCAATGGAACCAAAATCATAGTGAGATTTTTGTTCTAGAGGGGGTAGAAGCTAATATTTTAGGTGATGGATCAATTGATCTTCCTGATGAAGTGCTTGCTCAACTTCCCATAGTAGTTGCTGGAATTCACACCGGATTAAGTCAAAACACTGAAAAAATAAACCAACGCCTTGAAAAGGCTTTTAAAAATCCCTATGTTCAGATTATTAGTCACCCCACTGGACGGTTGATTAATAAACGGGATTCAACTCAAGGAGACCTCGCGCTTCTTTTTAAATACGCCCAACAGACAACAACCGCTCTTGAAATCAATGCCCAACCAGAACGGTTAGATCTTAAAGATATTGATGCCCGACAAGCCAACGAAAAGTACCAGATTAAATTGGTTATTTCTACTGATTCTCACGATCCTTCCTCATTGAATCTTATGCGTCTTGGTGTTGCCCAAGCCCGTCGAGCTTGGTTGACTAATAAGGACATTCTCAATACTTACAATAAAGGCCAACTCCTTGAAATCCTCCAAAAAAAGAGAGAACGCTTTACAATTTAGATCTATTCCTACTCCTCCATAACCTCAGAAACAATGAAAATATTAATCTTTTCCCATTATTGCAAAGGCCTATTCGTTTCATACTACTCAACTATGCCTTTCCAAATGTGGTGGGAGTTGTCGTTTGTGTTCAGTCCGCTTTATCATTTTTTGAATTTTGGCAATATCCTGTTGATTTCCTAACCCATTTTGAATAAATGCATCTAAAACTGCATAACAAATACCCATTTCCTTTTCATCAGTTTGATCTTCCCATAGCCCTGCCGATGGTGCCTTTTCAATTATGGATGCTGGTATTTCTAAAAACTTTGCGAGTTGCCAAACTTCCGTTTTAGTCAAATGGGCAAGAGGCATCAGGTCAACTCCCCCATCTCCGTACTTGGTATAATATCCAACCGTTAATTCGCTCTTATTGGTTGCTCCGCAAACCAAATAATTTTCTTTTTGAGCAAAATAGTAAAGTATCGTCATTCGGATTCGAGGAATGATATTGGCGAGAGGGAGGGGCAGTGGTTTTGTATAACTTTCACCAAGCAAAGCGAGAAAGGAATCATATATAAAGTCAAGTGAAAAAACTTTATAGGGAATAGCATAATTTTCAGCTATTAATTCAGCATCTTGTTGATCCTGGGGGAGACTGTAACAGGGCAGCATAAGACCAAGGGTACTTTCTGGAAAAGCAATTTTAGATAATACCCCCGCTACTGAAGAATCAATTCCTCCACTTAATCCAAGAACCACTCCTTTTGCTTTTGCTTTTTGAACCCGCTCCCGTAACCAATCAACTATTCGATCTCGTTCCTGATTCCAATCTTTCATGTCATTTCTCCTTCATTGACATTTATTTCTCTGATACTGTATCATCTTTAGACATGTATTGAATAAACTTACTATGTTGCATGATGGTATTATAAATCAATCTATGATTAGTTTGTCCTTTTAATTGACCAGGATATAATAGCAGTTGAGAGTTAACCCCATTAAACTTGGTTTTATAATTAAAAGATGAAGGGCAAATACTCAAAGGAGCGATGGATATGGGAAAAACCATTGCAGAAAAGATATTTGAACGAAAAACCGGGTTCCCAGTTAAGGCTGGAGATTTAGTTATTGCCCGAATTGATATGGCGATGGGACAAGATGGGACCACACCACTGGCAATCCAGTCTTTTGAAGAAATGGGTGGTAAAAAAGTATTCGACCCATCTCGTATAATATTTATCATTGACCATAATGCCCCAAGCCAACTAGAAGCGATATCGCAGCTCCATGATAACATGCGGAAGTTTGCTGAAAACTATGGATTGACTATTTATGAAGTCGGATGTGGAGTATGCCATGAAATCATGGTCGCCAAAGGTTTAGTCGTCCCTGGTGATTTAGTGATTGGAGCTGATTCACACACCTGTACCTATGGAGCCATTGGAGCCTTCTCAACTGGAGTAGGGAGTACTGAATTAGCCGCAGCAATGATATCAGGTCAACTTTGGTTCAAGGTTCCTGAAACCATCCTGATTCGAATCAATGGAACTCTCCCACCCGGGGTATATTCCAAAGATGTCATTCTGTATCTTGCCTCTCAAATTGGTGCTGATGGAGCAACTTATCAAGCTATTGAATTTACTGGTCCAATCATTGATCGTCTTTCGGTTGAAGAACGATTAACTATCTCAAACATGGCAGTTGAATTAGGAGCCAAAGCTGGCATTATAGCTCCTGATGAAAAAACCTTAACCTGGGTTAAACAAAGAACAATTAAGTCTTTTGAACCGATTTATCCAGACCCAGATGCTGTTTATTTAAAAGAATTAACCTATGACTGCTCAACGCTTACTCCCCAGGTTGCCCTTCCTCATCGGGTTGATACGGTTACCTCAATCGATTCCTTAGGAGAGGTGGTAATCCAAGAAGCCTATTTAGGAACTTGCACCAATGGTCGAAGCGTGGACATTGAGGTTGCTGCTAAGATACTTCAAGATAAAAAAGTCCACCCAAAGGTTCGTCTTATCGTTGCTCCAGCCTCAAAAGAAATTCTTTTGGAAGCAATCGAGAAAGGTTGGATAGAAACCATTGTCAAAGCTGGAGGAGTTCTGGTAACTCCCGGATGTGGACCTTGTGTTGGAACTCATCAAGGAGTCCCAGGCGATGGATGGAATGTTGTTTCCACTGCGAATCGAAATTTTAAAGGACGCATGGGAAACAATAAGGCTTTCATATACTTAGCTTCTCCCGCTACCGTTGCCGCCTCGGCTTTAGAAGGAAAAATAACCGATCCGAGAAAATACTTGAGGTGATTGCCATGATACTCAAAGGAAAAGCCCACATTTTCGGAGATGATATTAACACCGACTATATCATTTCCGGGAAATACAAATTTAAAACTCTGGATATGAACGAACTGGGAAAACACGTCATGGAAGATATCGATCCTCAGTTTTCTCAAAAAGTAGAAATTGGCGATTTTATTGTAGCTGGGAAGAATTTTGGCTGTGGCTCTTCCCGTGAACAGGCTCCCAGAGCTTTGCTTGCCAGTGGTATAAGAGGAGTTATTGCTTCATCAATAGCCCGCATATTTTTTCGTAACGCTATTAATTGTGGTTTAGTGGCGCTCGAGTGTGATACCAGTCGCATTCAGAGTGGAGATGAAATGGAAATTAACTTAACAACAGGAAAAATTAATGACTTGACCCAAAACTTTACCATTGAAGCGGCTCCACTTCCTGAAGTAATGATTCAAATCCTAAATGAAGGTGGCTTGGTTTCTTATTTTAAAAAACATGGATCATTTCCTGAACCAGGTAAAAGCCAATCTTAAAGGAGAATATTATGTGGGAAAACTTAAAAAAGAGCGATCCCGAAATATTCCATTGGGTAAAAGAAGAACTTAATCGTCAAAGAAATACCTTGGAAATGATCGCTTCAGAAAATTTTACTAGTTTAGCCGTTCTTGATGCCCAGGGTTCGGTGCTCACTAATAAATACGCTGAAGGATATCCGGCTAAACGCTATTACGGCGGTTGCATTTTTGTCGATGAAGTGGAAAATATCGCTCGCCAAAGAGCTTTGGATATTTTCGGAGCTGATCATGTCAACGTTCAACCTCACTCGGGTTCTCAAGCGAATATGGCTGTTTATATGGCCATTCTCAAACCCGGGGATACTGTACTTGGAATGAATCTTGCTCATGGAGGACACCTCACTCATGGAAGTTGGGTGAATTTTTCCGGGATCCTGTATCGATTCATTTCCTATGGGGTTCATCCTGATACCGAAAGAATTAACTATGACGAACTAGAAAATTTGGCTGTTGAGTATAAGCCTAAATTGATAGTAGCTGGAGCCAGTGCTTATCCTCGTTTTATTGATTTTAAAAGATTAAGAAAAATCAGCCAACAAATTGGTGCATATCTGATGGTGGATATGGCTCACATAGCAGGTTTAGTGGCAGCCGGTGTTCATCCCAGTCCTATTCCCTACGCTGATTTTGTAACCACAACGACTCATAAAACCCTTCGTGGACCTCGGGGAGGAATGATTTTTTGCCGAAAAGATTTTGCTGGAACTATTGATAAAGCTGTTTTTCCTGGAACTCAAGGAGGTCCTCTCTTACACGTTATTGCCGGTAAAGCTGTAGCCCTTAAAGAAGCACAAAGTGAGGATTTTAAAGCTTATCAAAGACAAACGGTTAAAAATGCAGCAGCTCTCGCTGTTTCTTTAAAAGAAAATGGCTTTCGCTTAGTTTCCGATGGAACTGACAATCATCTCATTCTCATTGATGTTCGAAACCAAGGTATTACAGGGAAGGAAGCCGAAAAATATCTGGACCAAGTAGGTATAACAGTAAATAAAAATGCGATTCCCTTTGATCCTGAAAAACCAAATACCACTAGTGGTATCCGGGTTGGAACTCCGTCCTGTACGACTCGTGGCATGAAAGAAAAAGAAATGTCAGTCATTGCTGAGCTGATTCGTAGGACATTCGAATCAAAAAATGATATACTGGCACTTGAGAAAATTACTCATGATGTAAATCAGCTTTGTCAACAATTTCCACTCTATCCTGATCTAATCATTCCGGAATAGATAATTTAAATTTTGGTTTTAAAAGTAATGGTAAAGCAAATTAATTCCAGGATTCGCCAGTGAGGAGGTTTATACTGATGAGAGAAAAAGTAGAAAAGGCCTTAGAAAAGGTGAGAGGATATCTCCGCATGGAAGGTGGAGATGTTGAATTAGTTGATATTGTTGATGGGGTTGTGAAAGTCCGATTAAAAGGAATGTGCAGTTCTTGTCAAATGTCGATGATGACTCTTAAAGATGGTATCGAGCGAGTGGTAAAAGAAGAAGTTCCTGAGGTTGTATCGGTAATCCAGGCATAATGAACCAAGATATTCTAATAAAAAAGCGTCTGGTTTTCAGATCAGACGCTTTTTTATATATTTTTAAAAACTTCTCACTTCAAAAATTTCTTATAATTCGGTAATATCTCTCATTTACCACTTTTTTTCTTTACTTCGCCGACTTTTCCTGAATAATCCAATAAAAAAGACTTACCAAGACGACTCCACCAATGATATTTCCTAAAGTAACCGGTAAGAGGTTTCGGAAAACATCCCCCCAGTGCAAAAATTTTTCCGCAGAAAAATATCCTTGGGCGATGATTCCGGCTGGTAAAAAATACATATTAGCTACACTATGTTCATAACCCAGTGCTACAAAGGTTAGAATTGGGGCCGGAATAACCAGCAGCTTGGTCAGATTATTTTCTGAATAAATGCAAAGGAAGACAGCAAAGCAAACTAACCAGTTGCATAAAATTCCACGACTTAAGGCGGGAAAAAAAGCAAGACTCACCTTAGCGCTGGCAATAGCATAGGCTCTTTCGGCTATAACCCCTTGTCCAGAAGCGAATAATCCGGAAGCATGGTAAAGACCAACCAAAAGAAGAGCTCCAACAAAATTACCTAAATAAACAATCATCCAGTTTTTAAATGTATTCAACCAAGAAGAAAGTGAATCAAAGCAGGAATAAGAAAGAAGGCAATTTCCTGTAAAGAGATCGGCTTTCCCTAAAACAACAAAAATTAAACCTACCGAGAATACCAAACCACCTAAGATTTGACTTAATCCATAGGCGAGTCCCGATGATGCAGTTACAAGGGTAAAAAGTTGAGACGCAAATCCAATATAGGCTCCGGCTAAAATTGAACCAAAAAAGAGAGGTAAAGCTCGCTTTTGAGTTTTGCCATTACACCAACGAATAAAGGTCGCATGGTCGGTTTCCACATTTCTTCCTCCTCATTTAAAAATAATGATTTCGTTAATTACTTAAATAGATAATATAATAGGTCAATAAATTTTTAAAGATAAATTATAGATTTTTATATATCTTTTTGTTAAAATGTCAACAATACCTTACGAGGGAGGGTCATTAATGGCGGAAGTACTAGAACAACTTGCAAAAGAATTATTTGCTGGGAATGCTAAAGGCGTAGCCGAGCTAACCAACAAAGCATTAGCAGAAGGTCTTAAACCTTCTGAAGTATTGAACGGTGGTCTTATTAAAGGAATGAGTGAAGTTGGGGTGAAATTTAAAGCCAACGAAATCTACGTTCCTGAAGTATTAATTGCTGCCCGTGCCATGAAAGCTGGTATGGAAATTTTAAAACCAAAACTAGTCGAAAGTGGAGTAGAGCCGGTAGCAAAAATGATCATCGGAACGGTAAAGGGAGACCTTCATGATATTGGAAAAAATTTAGTTGCTATGATGATGGAAGGAGCTGGTTTTGAAATTATCGATCTCGGTATCGATGTCCCGGCTGAAAAATTTATCCAGGCAATGAAAGACACCAAACCTCAAGTCGTTGGTATGTCAGCCTTACTAACCACCACCATGGTCCAAATCAAAGAAAACATCAAGGCTTTCCAGGACGCTGGAGTAAGAAGTAATGTAAAAGTTTTAATTGGAGGAGCTCCAGTTACTCAAAAGTTTACTGATGAAGTCGGCGCTGATGGCTATGCACCGGATGCTGCTTCAGCTGTTGACAAAGCTAAGGAACTTTTAGGTATCTCCTAAAAAAAAGGGTGGAATTCCACCCTTTTTTTTAATTATGAATTAATTAATTATCTTATTTAATAAATAATTCAAATACTTTATTAATTATTTTTAAAAGGGGGATTACAGTTATGATGAGCGATCTTGAAATCGCCCAGCGCTCAACTATGAAACCAATTTCAGAAATTGCTAACACAATAAGCTTAAACGATGATGACTATGAACTCTATGGAAAATATAAAGCTAAAATCTCTCTCGATGTTTTAAATAAGTTTCAAAATCAACCCTTAGGAAAATATATTGACGTAACTGCTATTACGCCAACTCCGCTAGGAGAAGGAAAAACGGTTACCACTATTGGGTTGGCCATGGGTTTAAATGCCATCGGGAAAAAGAGCATCGTCTGCATTCGTCAGCCTTCCCTTGGTCCAGTGTTTGGAATTAAGGGGGGAGCTGCCGGTGGTGGATACTCCCAAGTTATTCCTATGGAGGATTTTAATCTCCATTTAACCGGAGATACCCATGCCGTATCTTTAGCCCATAATCTTCTTGCCGCTTTTATT
>DPKX01000117.1:305-8564 GCA_003542295.1 Candidatus Atribacter hydrocarboniphilus | reverse complement strand
AAGAAAAGATAAAAGATGAGATCCTCACGCGGGAAAGCACCGCTCAGGATGACGACATTTTTAAAATTCTTTGGTAGGGGATTGATAAATCAAGCCCGTGGGGTTTTCGAAATAAAAATAAACTATTGTACTTAGAGAGGTTTTAATTATGAAGCAAATTGCGATATTGAGTGGGAAGGGTGGCACCGGTAAGACATCAGTAACCGCCTCATTAGCATCATTGGCAAAAAAAAGAGCGGTTCTTGTCGATGCCGATGTTGATGCTCCTAACTTAGCATTAGTTGCTGATCCCGAACAATTTTTTCATCAATCTTTTGTTTCAAGCAAAAAAGCTCTGGTTCATCCCGATCGATGCCAGCAGTGTTTAGCTTGTTTAGGCCCCTGTCAGTTTGATGCCATATCTCTATCCTTAGATTACCCGTACGTCGATCCCATTAAGTGTGAAGGATGTGGGCTTTGCGCCTACCTTTGTTTAGTTGAAGCCATTACCATGGAACCTCATACTAGTGGCTATCTATCGGCATCGATAACCCGGTGGAAAAATAACCTTTATCATGGAAGATTACTACCTGGTGGAGAAAACTCCGGAAAGATGGTTACAACAATCCGTGAAAAAGCTGAACAATATGCCAAAGAAAAAGGGGTTGAATTTATATTAATCGATGGTGCGCCCGGCATTGGTTGTCCAGTGATTGCCAGTATCACCGGTTGTGATTTAGCTCTTTTAGTGACCGAACCCACTTTAAGCGGAATTCATGATTTGGAAAGAATATGGGCTTTAGCCAAGCATTTCCAAATCGAATCATGGGTAGTGGTAAATAAATCTGATTTAAGCTTAGAAAATACCAATAAAATTAGGAAATTTTGCCAGGATAATAGCCTTCCCTTAATAGCTGAAATCCCTTTTAGTGATGATGTTGTAAAGTCAATGACCATTGGTTTGTCTGCTTATGAATATAATCCAAACAGCATTTTTTCTCAGCAGATAATGAACATATGGAATCAGTTTATAAATTTCTTCCAAAAAGTCAATTCCCGAACGGAGTGAATAAGATGCCAGCTCCATTTTTTACCGTGACCATTTTGTATGACAATCGAACAACCCGAGACGACCTCCTTTCTTCCCACGGTTTTTCTTGTCTGATTGAAAATCATGAAGGGAGAAGAGTACTTTTTGATACTGGAGAAAGTGGTCCTCTCTTGCTTGAAAACATGAAAAAGTTAAATATAGATCCATCAACCATTGAAAAGGTAATTCTTTCTCATGAACATTATGACCATGTTGGTGGAGTGAAGACAATGATATCTTTTCGAAATGATATGGAGGTTTTAATCCTTCCTTCTTTTTCCACAGCTTTTCGAGAAAATTTTACTGATCTTAAGGTATTATTAAAAGAGGTTAACAAAGGAATGGAAGTTCTTCCCGGGCTTTTTTCTACTGGTGAAATCGAAGGTATTATTCCTGAGCAGGGGTTAGCTGCTCGAGGCAGCGAGAAGGCTCTTTTTATCGGAGGATGCTGTCATCCGGGATTGGAAAAAATGATATCAACTGCAATAGGTGTTACAGGTCAAACCATTGGTGCAGCTTTGGGAGGATTTCATCTTTGCCACAGCGAAGATGATGAGATACAATCAATCTTTCAAAGCTTGAAAAAAATGGGAGTAGAAAAAATTGCTCCCTGTCATTGTACTGGTTTTGCTGGTATTGACCTTGCTCATGAGATCTATGGAACCAATTGTATTGATACCGGAGTCGGAACCACGGTTGAATGGTTTTAAAAGTTTTAGTGAATTGTTTTTATCCTAAAAATAAAAGAAAGAGCAAACCAAAATGATAGTTTTTGGACCAGTTCCTTCACGACGGTTAGGAAGAAGCCTGGGCATAAATAATATCCCTTTTAAACACTGCCCTTATAACTGTGTATATTGCCAATTAGGAGAAACACGGTATCAACATTTAAAAACTGCTGACTATTATTCGCCAAAGCAAATATTTCAATCAGTTCAAGAGAAGCTGCAAAGATTATTGGAAAAAAATGAAAAAATTGATTATTTGACCTTTGTTGCCGATGGCGAACCAACCTTAGATAAAACTCTTGGTGAAACCATCGATTTGCTTCGAGACCTCAATATAAAAATTGCCGTGATTACTAATGGCTCTTTGTTGAGAAATGAACGAATACGAAATTCTTTAGCGAACTGTGACTTAGTTTCTCTTAAAATTGACAGTGGATTCCCGGCTGTTTGGAAACGGGTTAACCAACCTGTTGATGAGTTAAATTGGGAGGAATTTATCTTTGGTTTGAAAGCTTTTGCTAAAAATTTTACCGGTCAGATTATTACTGAATCAATGTTAGTGAAGGGATTGAATGATTCCGAGGAGAATATAGAATCAATTGCTCAATTCATTGGTGAACTTAGGGTAACGACCGCATTTATTTCAGCTCCCATCCGACCGCCGGTTAAAAAATGGGTCACCTTTCCAGAAGAAAAGGTTTTTTTAAATGCCTATCAAATCTATACCCGGAATGATAAAATCCCAAAAGTCGAGCTTCTTATTAATTATGAGGGGAATGATTTTACTATAGGAGAAAAAGTCGAAGAAGATTTTTTGGCTATTATATCAGTACATCCCATGCGTGAAGACGCCGTTCGTGATTTTTTAAGAAAAGCACATTTAAGCTGGGAATTTATTGATGATCTTTTAGCGAATAAAAAAATAAAGCGCTTGAGTTACCAAAATTATCAATATTTTATGCGTAAGAATGTGAATAGAGAAGAATGAGGTACAACTTTTTAATTTTTTAAAGGAGATAGTATGATGAAAAAGGCCATTATTACTGATCAAATCGATATGGATTTTGATAAAGCGGTATTTCAGGCATATAAGTGGGGTTTCCAATATATTGAAATCCACTCATTATGGGGAAAAACCATAGAAGACCTCACTCATGATGAAGTAGACCGAATGGCTCAGACTATAAATAAATATCACCTTCGGGTTTCTTGCTTATCCAGCACTTTGTTTTTGATGTGTCCTCTTTACCATGATGTGTCAAGTCTTGAAAAATTTAGTGACAGTTTTTTGACCTATGATAATACTTTTGAAAATCATCTCAATAAATTAGAATGGTGTATTGATATTGGAAAAAGAATTAGTGCCGATTGCATTCGAATATTTCCCTTTCGGATCGAAAAGGAAGGAATACCTTCTCGAGCGATTCAACTTATATCTGACATTACAGATAAACTCTCCAAACCGGTGCAAATTGCGGAAAAGAATCAAATCCCGTTGGTTATAGAAAATTGTCCCTTCTCTTATTTACCTCGCGGTACGATGACTTTTCATTTAACCAGCGTTATGAAAAACAATTACTTGAGATTACTTTGGGATGTAGGGAATAGTTATCGTTCCATGGAGTTTGATTGGGTAAAAGAATACTCAGATGCTCCTTTAGTCGATGAATATGAAATTATTAAGTCCCACCTTTTTAGTTTGCATATCAAGGATTTCGAACATAGAAATGGCACCTATAAACTTTCAGTTTTAGGGAATGGAAATATTCCTTATCAAGAAATATTTCAGCATATGAAAAATGATCAATACTCAAAATACGTGTCTTTAGAGCCGGAGCTTGATCGGGATGGGGTCATACAAAGTATTGATTTTTTAAAAAAATTTACCGGATAGACTCTCATGCTGCTTAGCAGCACCANNGTCGCTACATTAATTAAAGAATGGGTACAGTACATTGTGCCCCTACAATTTTATAATCTTTTGCATGGGCTTGATTTATCATGCCTGTTGGTTTTCAGGATAGAATTTTAATTTTTTAAAGCTAAAAAATGAGGAGACCTTAAACTATGGAACTGAATCCAAATATTAATCGAACGATAGCTGTTATGAGCGGTAAGGGAGGAGTCGGGAAAAGCTCAGTTTCGGCGTTGTTGACAGTAGAAATGGCCCGAAGAGGGCTTAAGGTTGGAATTATGGATGCTGATATAACCGGACCTAGTGTGCCTACTATGTTTGGGATTGTTCATATCCGACCCCTGGTCTCAGAAGCTGGAATATTTCCAGTGGAAACTGAAAAATATAAAATACAGGTTATCTCCATCAACCTTTTATTGGAAAGGCCAGACCAACCGGTTATTTGGCGTGGGCCACTCTTGAGCAAGGCCATCCAGGATTTTTGGAATGAGGTACTTTGGTCTAACTTGGATTTTCTTATCCTTGATATGCCGCCGGGAACTGGCGATGTTCCACTTACTGTTTTACAAAGTATGCCGCTGGATGGAGCTGTGATTGTTTCTTCGCCTCAAGATTTGGCTTTTATGATTGTTAAAAAAGCCATTCATATGGTTCAACAACTGCAAAAGCCGGTGTTAGGATTGGTGGAAAATATGAGTTTCATTCAATGTCCAAAATGTCAGGAAATCATTTATCCTTTTGGACAACCCAAAGGGAAGGATATCAGCACTCAGCTGCAGATTCCATTTTTGGGTGAGCTTCCAATTGATCCCGTTCTTTCAGAGTATTGCGACGCTGGAAAGATTGAAGAATATGAAAATCCAAAGATTAAAAATATTGTTGACAAATTGATGGTTGGTTTTTCCTAAGGATTATAAGTTAAAAAGAAGGGGTGAGGTTTTTCGCTCTACACGTGGTATTTTGTATGTGTAAATAAGAGGACCTCATCTTTTTCTTTTTTTCGTTATTTCCTTTCCCTTTGGCGAAAGGGAGGTTAAGAGGGATTCGATTCTTTTTCAGATTTATTGGCTAAGAGAATTATTAAAATAATAATTCTGGTGAATTGATCACTAATAAACCGTCAATTTCTGAAAAATGACGATCATAAGTAAATATTGGGAGACCATTTTGGAAAGCTGTTGCCGCAATCCACAAATCATTGGTAGGGATAGGTTTCCCTTTTTCTTTGAGTTGGTGGTAAATCATAGAATAATAATATGCGGTATTTTCATCAATGGATAAAATTCTCACCCGTGTAGAAGCAATAAAATCATTCAACTCTTTTCGATTCTGTTTTTCATGCTTTCCCAGGCGAAATCCAGATAAAAGTTCGCCAATGACAATCACACTTAATCCGATAAGTTCAGCTTTCTGAAGAATTGCAACTGTACTTTCCTCACCGTATTTAAAAGCAGCGTAGGCATTTGTATCAATGAGTATATTCATTCCCAGAGCTCTTTTTCAATTTTTTCAAAATCTTTAATTGATGAAAGAAATTCATTGGCTTCTTTTTTATTCCAGGTCCCAGCTAAGGGATCAAGGTCGTGATAAATAGTCTTATTTGGTTTCTTGTCTGTTAATCCTGCACCCTCGAGCACGTATTCTAAAAGAAGAGCATTGAGACTAATTTTTCTCCTTTTAGCCTCATTTTTTAATTGTAAATGAATTTTTGGGTCAATTCCTCTAAGAATGATATTACTCAATGATATCACCTCTTAAAATTAATGATATCATTTCATTGATGATATGTCTATCCTGAAAATCCACGGGCATGATAAATCAAACCCCTACAGAAGATTTAAAGATCATAAGAATGCAGACTTATGGATTCAATCCAGAAATAACCAGGTTTCTGGTACCACGATATAATCGAGTAAGAAATAAAAATACAAATTATGAGGTTTTTCAATGTCAAACCGAATTCAAAATTGGTAAAATTGGGGGGATAAGAGATTTAGGAATAGCAAGCTATGATTTCCAACATGAATATTAGGAATAGGCAAGCTTTACTGCATACGGACAGCTGAAAAGGTTTTTATTTGGTACATAATTGATAATTAATCAGGAAAGGAGAGAGTGATAATGAAAATAAAAATAATTATACATGAAGCCGAAGAGGGTGGTTTGTGGGCTGAAGTACCTTCTATTCCTGGTTGTGCTACCCAAGGTGAAACCTTTGAAGAGTTGCTTATGAATTTGTATAAGGCAATAGAAGGGTGTTTATCAGCTAAGTTTGATCAGAATGCCAAAATAAATGATGGGAAAATTATGGAAATTGCTATATGAAATCACTCTCAGGTAAAGAATTTTGTCAATTGCTTGAAGAAAGGGGATGGGAACTCCTCAGGATTAAAGGGAGCCATCATATTTTTGGGAAATAGGGATGTAAAATTCATATATCAGTTCCAGTTCATGGGAGTCGACCTTTGAAAATTGGTTTACAAAAATATTTTATGAAGATAGACGATATTTCAGAAGAGGATTTTTATTAATGTTTAGGGAAGTTTCACAAGCTGATATTTTCTATCCTGAAAATACCGAATTTGGTGAACCAATAAGAAAAAGGATAAAATAGTTATGGCTATAGCAAAAAGCATTTATTACCTCGGCCTCTTCGTTGCCTTGTTCTTCATTATCTTCAGCCTAGACGACCTCTTCTGGGATATGTATTACTACTTGCGAGGACAGAAAAAAGTTAAAAATCGCCTCCAAATGAAAGATTTAGACCATGTCCCCCGACGTTTATTGGCGATTTTAATTCCGGCCTGGAACGAGGCAGAAGTAATCGGTCCTATGATTGATAACTTGATTCGTTCCGTGAATTATCCCCTATCTCTTTTTCATATTTTCATTGGAGTGTATCCCAATGACTCATCCACCTGCGAAGAAGTACAAATTTTAGAAAAAAAATACCCCAACGTACACGGGGTAGTCAACTCTAAACCAGGACCAACTAGCAAAGGCCAGAATCTCAACCACATGCTCGACTTCATTATCAATTTTGAAAAAGAAAAACGTCTTCGTTTTGCTTCTTTTACCATACACGATGCCGAAGACGTGATTCATCCTACCTCCTTCAAGTTAACCAATTATCTAATCTCCCAGTATGAAGTAGTACAGCTACCAGTTTTTCCTCTCCAACCCTATCCTACCTGGCGTACTTTCTTTAAATTTATTACCTCTTCCACTTACGCTGACGAATTTGCCGAAAATCACTACCGGGGTCTTCTGGCTCGAGAAGCCAGCGGTGCTTTCGTCCCCTCTGCCGGCACTGGTTTTGTCATCTCCCATTCCATCTTAGATAAAATGAAAACGTCTAATCTATTTGAAGAAAGGAGCGTAACCGAAGATTATGAGCTATCATATCGTTTCGCTCACCTCGGGATTCCTATCCGCTTTTTTCTAGAAGGCGTCCAAAGGGTGTCAGACGATGGCAAATTAATCATCGATTATTTAGCCACCAGAGAGATTTTCCCCAATACCCTTCGAGAAGCAGTCAAACAGAAATCGCGCTGGATTTATGGTATCTCGTTTCAGAGCTTTTCTTTCTGGGAAGTTCTTAAAAATAGAAATTTTACTCTCATAACCAAATATAGCCTCTATCGAGACTGGAAAGCTAAATACGGAAACCTTCTTACTATGCCCGGATACGCAATTTTCACCTATTTTGTTCTTTCTCTGTTTTACCACCTTCCTCCTGTTTATCCCCAGGGATCTTTTTCTTGGTGGTTAAGCGTAGGGTTATCTTTTTTTATGCTAGAACGCCAATTCATGCGGGGAGTTGCCTTAAAAAGAATTTATGGATGGAGATCGGCCGTGGCTGGTTGCCTAGTTCCTCCTCTTTTACCCTTTCGCACTATCTGGGGAAATATAATAAATTTTTTAGCCACTCTTTCGGCTTGGAGAATAGCTCTCTTTGGTTTTCCTAAACATCGTCCCCGCTGGCAAAAAACCAAACATACCTATCTTTCTCCAGAAGTATTGTTTCGCTATCAACGGAAGTTAGGAGATTTGATGTTGGAAAAACAAATTATAGACCCATCCGTTTTAGCCAAATTTCTAGAGGAAGCCAGAGAAAAAGGAGAAAAAATAGGAGAGTTTTTAGTTAACAAGGGGGCCATTTCTCAAGAAGAATTAACTCCAATTTTGGGAGAGGCTCTAAAAACTGGTTATATACAGTTAAACGATCATTCAGTTAGACTAGATGGAATCTCTCCGGGTTTACTAGAAATTCTCAAAAAATATCAAGCTGTGCCAGTAGTCGTGACGGAGAAGTCAGTAATTTTAGCTGCCAGTGCCCCTCTTTCCTCTCCAGCAATAGAAGAAATAAAGGAACGATTAGGAAATAAAGACTTATCAGTGGTCTTAGCTAGCCCTTCATTTGTTAGTCAAGCACTTGCGCATTTAAGCGAGCAGCATACTTCTTCCTTCCCTCGTTTAGGGGAGAAGCTTTTAAGTCTGGGCTTAATTAACGAAGAACAACTAATAGAAGCCCTAAGGGCTCAACA
>DPKX01000117.1:0-240 GCA_003542295.1 Candidatus Atribacter hydrocarboniphilus | reverse complement strand
TTGTTCTCTCAGATTAATTTCCCAAGAAATTTTACCTCCCCCTATTGACGAAATGGGAAAGTGGTGGTATATTATTATTGTCATCGGTTCTGAGAGATTAAGCTGAAGGATGGAAAAAAGAGCTTCTGTTTGAAAGATTAGAAGCTCAAAGCTTTACCAAGTGGAAGTCCATCCTGAAGTTTCTCACCCGAAAAGGTGAGAAAATAAAAGGCTAAGGTCTGTTAGAACCGATGGCTTTTT
>DPKX01000226.1 GCA_003542295.1 Candidatus Atribacter hydrocarboniphilus | reverse complement strand
ATAGATTACCAAAAACCGAAGTTAAATATACTATTTCCTCCACTTTCAAGGTATTCTTAGTGTATGAAAGGGATTGTGACACAGTCTGAATGTTCGAAGCCAGAGATGCCGATCAGGTTTATATTCCCACCCAATATATCCAGCAATTAGAGAATTTAAAAGGGAGTCAGATTTATCAGGAGGAGCGGATTACCGTTACAAATTTACAATTCAATTGGACCATCAACAAAACCAGTCTCTTTTTAGGGAGCTCCCAATTGGATGGAAATGGAATACCCCCCCTGACTTTTTCACTGATGAAAATTGCCGTCGTGCTTTCTGCTACGCTTTTGATTATGAAGCCATGATTAATGACGTTTTACAAGGCTATGGTAAAAGAATTACATCAGTTCTTCTTTCTGATTTATTGGGATATAATGACCAGCTACCTCGACATGAATATGATTTACTCAAAGCCAAAGAAGAATTTCAAAAAGCCTGGGATGGCAAGGTTTGGGATAAGGGTTTTCAAGTAACCTTGGCTTATGATACCGGGAATGAAGTATTCCAGACTGCTTGTGAAATACTAAAGGAAAACATCGAATCTTTAAATCCTCGATTTAAAATAGAAATCCAGGGAATACAATGGCCAAGTTTTCTGGATTCTTTCAAATTAGGTCAGTTACCTGCAATCGTAATTAGCTGGATTGCCGATTATCCCGACCCCCATAACTTAATCTTTAGTCATTATCACAGTAATGGAGCAATTGGAGGAGCTCAGGGAGAAGGTTTTGCTGAATTTGCTAAGAATAATTTGAATCAGCAGATTGATGCCGCACTTGTTGAAACCAATTCAGATTCCCGGCAAAAATTGTATGAAAATATTCAAATCGATGCTTATGGGCATGCCCTGGGTATACCCTTATTTCAACCCATTGAAATTTATTTGATGAAAAAATGGGTTAAAAATTGGGTGTTTAACCCAATTCAATGTGGTGAAGCTAATTTTGATACCATCTATAAAAAAGAATAATGTTGCTATTTCTTTCATCGATGGTTTATTGCTCTTTAAAAATATGAATGTTGGTGGATATCATCTTTTTGATTAAATTTTAGTCCCAAGGGTGTATTCGTTTCCCCATTTGCTGAGACTGTTTCAAAATTTGAAGTGCTTCTTTACCGGTGAGAGTTTGATCGGGTAAAAAGGTATCGTCAGATAAAATTTCATCAAAAATGCCAGCTTGGTAAGTAATCTTAATGGCAGTGTAGTAAGGACGATCTAAATGACTTATATCTGAGGGAAGGATTCGATCTTTTTTAAGGTGTTCAAAATCAAGTAAACAATATAACCAAAATGCAGCTTCTTTTCTGGTAATGGGTTTATCAGGATAAAAGTAATAATTTTCTTCCTTCAGTTCCGGATCGATGATTCCCAAATGAATGAGAGTTTCTACATATCTACTGGCAGGATCTGTCCACTGAAGATCGACGCAATTCCCATAGGAATATTGTTTTTTATCCTGGAAGTCTTTTAATGCTGGGACGTAGAGTTGGATACCGTTCATTTGAACCAACAAAACGGCGAAGTCTTTCTTGGATATCTGGTGAAGATCGGTATATTTTTCGGAATTGATGATTTTATTCGGATGGAATATTTTAAACAATTCTTCCAGACCCCACAGGAGCCTTGGGGTGGGACGACTGACGATTGATTCATTAACCACGAATACCTGTCGGTTTTGAACAGCTCGAATATTATTAAAGCCGGGGCGCTCATAGATAGAAGGAACTGATACTCGATTCATCCGACCGGTTTGGGCGATATAGATATCGATGTCTTCAGCCTTGGAAAGCAACCGTTCAATACCATAATCAGCAATCCGAGAATCGGGTGAGGTTGCAACGGCATCAGAGGCAATATTTAAACCACCCGCCATCGTGATGAGTTGATCAACGATACTTCCCGGAGTAGTAGTGGAAAATATATCACTTATTGCTTCAAAAAAAACACGAGGGCGGTAATCTGAATCAATGGTAAACCTTTTCGCTCCAGAATAAAGATCTTGGATGAGTTGTCGTGCTGATTCCTCCCGACCCGTTATAATGCCCAATTTCACTAAATAAGGTTCGAGGTCGTTCCAGTCTTCTGGATTGAGATTGATAACTGGAATACCAATTTTTTCCAAAGTTTCAACAAAACGGGGATAGCGTTCCAGGATAAAACTCCTGATCAGAACGACATCAGGGTTTAAAGCAATAATTTTCTCTGGATCAGCTCGATAATCACACACGGTTTTATTAATCACCGTAGGTGGATAATCTTCACTTCCCGATATTCCAATGATTTGTTCTTCGGCTCCGAGATAATAAAGGTTCTCAGTGTGAGCAGCGTAGAGGGATACAATTCGTTGAGCAGGATGGTCAAAATGAATTTCCAGCCCCGAGTCATCGGTTATGGTTATTTGAGCCATTACCAGCCCCGGAATAATCAAAAGCATACAAAGAATATTAATAATTATTAGTAATTTTTTCATGGGTCGATTTCTCCTTTTTTAAAATTTGGATAAACCTTCATGCTGGTTGACTACATGGGATGAGGGTGACGGTTGGTTATTCGTCATCGCATTTATTGAAGAAAACCATTGCTTACCATCATCTAAATGAGGAAAATGAATGTTCACCTTAAAGACTCTTTTTAGTATTTCTGGTTGGAAGGCTTTTTCTTTATCGGTATAGAGAGATATTCCTTGGGGTTCAAAGAAAAGGACTTTATCAGCTAACAAAGGAGCCATAATAAGATCGTGAACCGAAGTAACCACCAGAGATCCCTTCTGAACCAAGTCTTTGAACAATCGAATAAAAAATAATGAATAATGAATATCTAAGTTCGAAAAAGGTTCATCAAGTAAAAGAATTGGTGTTTGCTGACAAAGTGAACGGGCTAAGGCCACTCGTTGCTTTTCTCCACCACTAATTTCAGTAATTTTTTTGTAAGCTAATTCGCTCAAACCAGTTTTTTCTAATATGGAAAGAGTGGTTTGGTGGTCTTTTTGAGAATAATCGGAAAAATTTGCTTTATATGGATAGCGTCCCATAAGAACCGTTTCATAAACGGTAAAGGGGAAATGCACTGTATAATTTTGTGGTACAAATGAAACGAGTTGGGCAATTTTCGATCGTTTATAAGAATGAAGATCAGTGTCATTGAGTCGTATTGAGCCAAAGACTGGTTTAAGCAACCCATTTAAAATTCGAAGAAAGGTAGTTTTCCCACTTCCATTTGTTCCTAAAAGGACATAAGAACAGCCTCTTTCTAATTCAAGATGAAGGTTTTTAATAATTGGTTTTTTTGGTAAATAGTAAAAGCTGAGATTATCTAAGCTGTAACTCATTAATATTTTTGTCCTTCCGATTTTACCAGGAGAAAGCAAAAAAATGGACCTCCCAATAGAGTCGTAATCACTCCAACCGGTATCTCGAGCTGAAAAAATGCCCGGACAATATTATCGGCAACTAAAAGTAAAAGAGCTCCTCCGATGATAGAAATTGGGAGGAGTAAACGATGATCGGGTCCTATTAAAATTCGGAATAAATGTGGAACGATTAAGCCGACAAATCCGATAACTCCTCCAATTGATACTGCAGCTGCAATAGCGAAAGAAGAAATGACTAGGGTGAATAACCGAATAAAAACTGGATTTAAGCCTAACTGAAGAGCTTGGTCGTCACCAAGACAGAGGATGTTCAGAGAATCACTAACCAAACCCAGCATGATAAAAAGGATAACACTAAAAGGCAATAAGAGGGTGATATTTTGCCAGGTTAAGCCTGCCAAACTTCCCATGATCCAAAAAAGGACGCTGCTCACTTCTTCTTTAAAAAGATACTTTAAAAAGCTAATACCTGCTGAAAATATTGAGCTGACAATAACCCCCGATAAGATAAGCCGAGTTGGATGAAGGGTTTTTCTGGTTCCACCCAAAAGAATAACAATCATTAAAGAAACCAAACCCCAAAAAAATGCTAAAAATACTGGGTTTTGAAAACCTAAATATAAGGCCAATGAGCCGCCGAAAGCTGCCCCAGAAGAAATTCCAAGGGTAAAGGGACTAGCTAAAGGATTTAGTAGGACCGCTTGGAATAACGTTCCACATCCAGCAAGAATGCCGCCAATCAGCATACTTCCCAAAATACGAGGAAGACGAATATTAAAAACCACATCCTGCCATAGTTGATTTTCGCTGGTTTGTTTAAACATAATAGCGAGAACATCAAGGAAAGGGATATGAATAAACCCAGAACCACAAAAGAAAAAAAACAACACAGCTAACCCACCTAAAAGGATGAAAGTTAGAATTCGTGCTCTTTTTTTTCTTTCAAAGAAGACCCGAGAACTGTCAGCTATTTCTAACCGTTCTCGGGTTAAACCAAAATGAGTCATCATTTCTTAGGAAGGAGGTTTTTGATATGATCAATCCAGATTTGAACCATTTGATCGTTTTCTCCTAAACCATCCAGGGTGGTTTGAACCTCATAGCCAGCTTTTTTAAGCACCGTCTTCCATGAATCGGCTTCATCTCCGGCAATATCATTGCGAGCATGGTCTCCGGCAACCAGCATAAAGGTTTTCAGGGTGACTCGTTGAGTATTCATGGACTGTAAATGGGAAAGAACGTCTTCGATGGTGGGATACCCTTCAATGGTCCCAACCAGTACCTTGGGTCCATAGTGTTTTTGTAGCATATTTTGGAGCTGAGAATAACAAGAATTGGCTGGGTGCTCTGTCCCATGGCCAACCAGTACCAGTACCTCGCCATCTTTTGAAGCGTAGTTGTTAATGTCGTCTTCAAGAGCAACAACAACTTTTTCATAATCAACTTCACTGGTCAGCAAGGGATCACCGATTTCAATCCGTGAAAAAATGGGTTGAAAGTGAGGATCGTTCATGGTTCCAAAAGCCTTGGTGATGGAAAGAATCTCGTGGAATTCACTCCCCGACATAATTTGCAGAGGTTGAACGACTACTGACGTATAGCCTTCATCGGCTAATTTTGCTAATGCTGAAATGGGGCTGTCAATAATCACGCCATCCCGTTCTTTTAGAATGTTTCGGATGATTCTTGAACCATAACTCAACACGACAGTATGTTCGGGAAATGCTTGTTGGGCTGCATTTACCACGTTTTCAATGGAAACAGCAGCTTCGTGGTAGGATGTTCCAAAAGCAGCGATGAGTATTGCTGATTTTTCCAGGTGTTCATCAGCACTGACTTGAAAGCTGGTTAAAACCAACACCACCAGTAAAAAAAGAAAAATAGTGTTTTTACAACTCATTGCTATGACCTCCCTTATGAATTTTAAAATTGTTGTTCTTTCTTCACCCGGGGGATCAAGCAAAAAAATAAATCGCCTTTTGTCTCTCGCAAAAGCCGAAATTTCCCTGATTCCTCGGGTTGGTGTCCTGACTTGAAGGCGCATCCTACTCGGTTCTCCTTCCCAGCTTTATTCGCCAGTGGTTTTTTGAACCTTTCGTTCCTTCTCACAGTGGCGGGACCGCACCGGATTTTCACCGGTTTCCCTATTTCCCGTGGAAGATTGCTATTCAATTGTCTACTGGTATGAATCTTAATTTAAATAGTTCAATTTTGCAAGGAAAAATGACTTATTATTGAAAAATTTTATCGTTGGGTTTTCTTTAAAATGATGCTTGAGAAATATTCATAATGACCGAATGCGGTTTGATGATTTAAATCCCGAATCGTTTCTTGATCGGTTCCTATTTCGCAACAGATCTTTCGAACTGAAAACTCTCTGGTTTGCGATTCAAATTGAGCTAAGTTTGATATTTGATTGATTTTATAGATAACCACAGTATCACTTAAATCTAAAAACGAAGATATCTTTTCATGGTTTGTGTCACCGGTGATAACTGATAAAGTTTGATTGTTTCCTACTGCTGGAATCTGAAGGCGAGATAGAGCTAATTGATAAGCGGTTAAACCAGGAATAATCTCGATTTTTATTTCAGGATATTGTTCTTGCAAAAATTGATGGAGCTGAAAATAACTGGAATATAAAAAAGGATCACCAATAATGAGAAAAGCCGCTTGATCGTAAAGTTTTAACTTGGTCATTATAGAATAAACATTCGATTGGATGATTTCTGAAAATTGATTATTAGAGAAATATGGAAAATACAACGGAACAATTGAGGCACTTTTTGGGATGTAGGGAAGAGCAGTATGATAAGCCCGGCTGGATAAATCGCTTTTCATAGAAGGGACAAATATCAATTGGCTATTTTCAATAATTTTCTTCGCTTTCACTGTAACCAGCTCAGGATCTCCAGGACCGAGACCAACCACAGATAGTTTCAAAGATTATAC
>DPKX01000064.1 GCA_003542295.1 Candidatus Atribacter hydrocarboniphilus | reverse complement strand
TTGTATGGTTCTCACTTTTTCATCTCCTAATTGCGAGTATCCATTTCACATGTCATTATATCATTTACAATTCTTCTTCTCTTCTAATGCATTGAGCAGGTATCGTGAGCACCGACTTTGCGTGAAAGGATTTATCCTTTTTCATTTCAGGCCGGTTTTTTGCCAGTACATATCCGATAGTTTAACATCGGGATGATGATACCTTTTCCCGGTCGAAGTTGCGTAACCGAACTGAATTGATGCATTGGGGCACCATTGCAAGCAGGCAAAACACTGTTCGCAATGATGTTGCCAGACAGGTCGACCACTCACCATTTCAATGTTTTCGACCGGACAGATCTTAGCGCAAATTCCACAACCCTGGCACTTGTGGTCGGATGTAAAGCCATGGTCCAGCAGTTGCAAACTTTCCTGGAAGGGAAGGTTCGTTTTTCCTTTGAAGCCACCTATCTTCAGCCAGGCGGATTTTTGCAGAGTTTCTCTAAGATTTAGAAAATCAATAAGGTGTTCTATCGCCTGCGACTTGACTTCAAGCTTTCTTTTTTGTCTTGACTGAACCACTCGACAAATATCAGCCAACTTAAGCCTCCAATTGTTAAAGAGTTCTTGCTGTTTTTTCGGGTTTATTTCTTTGAGGACGAAGGATCGGAAGAAATTCTTGAGCTTTAATGAGGGTATTACATAATTGTAGGGCATTCGGACGGAAAAACCTGCTGCCAGGGAGCCATTTTTCTCATGAAGCATTTTATCCAGGTATTCCAAGGAAATACCCGAACTTCCCCCGTGGGTACAAACCGCGAAGATATATTTGCTGTTCAGGTCATTCATCAGATCCACAAACCGTTTAATAATAAAAGAGACTCCCTGGTTATATACTGGGTATACAATTCCAATTGTTTCCGCATCGGATGTGATCTCCTCTTGGTGGATAAGCGAAGGGATCGGGACCAGACTTGCCTTGATTATTTCAGCAATATCCCTGGCTACAACCAGCGAATTCCCAGTTCCGGTGAAAAAATAAATGACCTTTCTCACAAAACCCCCTTTTAATCTCCTTCGTTTTCGTGGAAGAATATCATGTCCAACAATAGTATTTTACATTGTGGTTTTCGTTTTAACACTCTTTCTGGGTATAATCTCCAAATAATTGATGGAGGCTTTTTTCCAGCCATCTATCAGGGTAGAAGGCTATAAATAGTAAAGATTTTTCCCGTGTGTCTAGTATCCTCAATTGAATTCATAAATTATTACAGTCAATTTTTATAACAATTTTTTTATATTTTCTATGCGATAATAATTGATTAGTGATAGTAAAATTTGAATCACAGCATAGGAATCAATTTAGAAAAAACTAGAGTTGCCCAAAATTTTTATCTTGGAAAGGGAGGGAAAAAAGATGACGTGGGTGAAGAAAATGGAAGGAAAGGTCGTTGTTGTGACCGGAGGTGCTTCGGGAATAGGCGAAGCTGCAGCGAAAATCTTAGCTGAGAATGGATGCAAAGTCGCGATGATCGATATCGATGGCCTTCGTTTGGAGGTAGTATTGCATGATGTAATAACTTTTCAGGAAGAAAGTTTTGCTGTTGTTGGAGATATAACCGAGGAAAATACCGTAATTGATTTTTTCAAGGAAGTTACCAAAAAATGGGGGAAACTTGATGTCCTGGTTAACAGCGCCGGACGAGATTCTCTTGCCCCACCCGTTTCCGAAGTAACCCTGGAGGAGTGGAATAAAACTATAGCAGTCAACCTGACCGGGGTATTTTTATGTTGTCGGGAAGCATTCAGGATTATGGAAAAACAAACCAATGGAGGTCGAATCATCAATCTTGGTTCGACCTCGGCAAAACTGGCCTCCAGCCCTGGACATAGTCCTTACCGAGCCTCAAAACATGGAATGATGGGCTTCAGTGAGAATATTCTTTTGGAAGGTGTTAAAAAGAATATCGCGGTAACGGTCATTAATCCCTCCCATATCAAGACACCCATGACCGAAATCATCGACAAAGGGCTTTACGCAGAAGGATTGCTGTCCTACTTAGAGGGATGGTTGGATCCTGAAGAAGCCGAAAAGGGGATCTACGCCAATTGTATCGATGTCGATTATGTAGCTAAAATCCTTTTATACATAGCTTCTTTACCGCCCGAAATTACCATTCCCCAATTTTCGGTTTATCCCACTTTTAAAGCGCATCGCTATGGTATGAGGGCGTGAAGGGAAGAAAAACCGAGGGGGGAGAAAAGGAGAGGGGGTGAAGGATTGCGAAAAACCGAAAGAGCGAGGGAGAGAAAAAGATGAAGAAGGAAAGGAACCATGATGAAGAACATACATGAAGAATTCAAAAAAATGAGTGACCAAGAACATGCGATCCAATTACAAAAATATTTTAAAACCGGAAAGGGTGAATATGGAGAAGGGGATCAATTTTTAGGTTTACGTGTTCCTACTGTTAGGAAAATTGCTAAAAAATTCAACACTCTATCCATAGATGAAGCTGAGAAATTTCTCCAATCTCCATATCATGAAGAACGTCTTTTTGCTCTTTTCATATTGATCGATCTATTTAAAAAAGGGAATGAAGAAGATAAAAAGAAAATCCATGAACTCTATCTCAAAAACACCAAGTTTATCAACAATTGGGATTTAGTCGATGTGTCTGCCGGACCGATCATTGGTGCCTATTTATTCACTCGAGATAGAAAACCAATCTATACACTGGCAAATTCAGAAAACCTGTGGGAACGAAGAATAGCCATAATGGCGACATTCTGTTTTATCGCTCAAAATGAATTTACCGATACCTTGAAGATTGCTGAAATGCTTCTCACCGATAAGGAAGACCTTATTCATAAAGCAGTGGGTTGGATGCTAAGAGAGATTGGGAAGAGAAATTTAGAAATTGAGGAAAGCTTTCTAAAAAAGTATTACCAAAACATGCCCCGAACCATGTTGCGGTATGCCATAGAAAAATTTCCCGAAGAAAAGAGGAAAAGCTACTTAAAAAAGTAGGTATCAACCAAGGAAGGTTCTCGGTTTAGAACAATTTACAACTTCAAGTCCAGAGATGCTAACTTCCTATTTTTATCAATATTAAGGTTTTTTAAATTGGATCATTATGCTGTACAGCGGAATCATTTCATTATGAAAACAAAGGTGGTCTATCTTCTTGGTTTTTTTGTTATTTTATTTTTTTAATCTTACGGTGGAGACTGAAATCCTGTTAAGGTTTATTGGATTAACCCCACATGTCACTTGTGGGGTACCATATGAAGATGAAAAACCCAGGATTCGACATGCCATGGCAT
>DPKX01000090.1:2207-15015 GCA_003542295.1 Candidatus Atribacter hydrocarboniphilus | reverse complement strand
GAAGGGTTGTTGTTGTTGGAAGGGTGTTGGTTGGACTGCCATGAAACTAAATGAACCTAATACTTGACTAAATAAAGATTGATACTGCTGATACTTGTTTGCATCGGAAGTACATTGAAGAATATAAGCTTGATTTTGATTAATAATATAGACAACTAAAAACGCCATGTTCATTTGTTGCATTGAACCAGTATAAAGAGCATATTTCGCCGGAACATTCCCAAGAGTAATATTTTGTGACTGAACAACTTGAAGGTTTGGTATTTGATATTGGGATTGTTGAATATACATATTGGCAAGAGTATCAAGATCCATCTGATATTGAAGGGTAAAAATCATTATTGATATATTCTCTTGAAAGTAGTCTTGTTGTGACTCCGTGGGAGAAATAAAATAAATCACTTCTTGACCATAAAAATCTTGTGCAGTCTGTTGCCAGCCAGCCGGCACTTGAATAGAAAATCCCTTCTGGGGGTTTTGATAAGGAACAAAATTCTGCCCATAAGCTAAAAGCGAAACACTAAAAATACCCACCATTATAAGAATAGAAATAATTTTCTTATCCACCCTAAAACCCTCCTTTTTTTTGTTCATTTTTCTTATCTTAAAAAAATTTTCTTAATACGATTATAATTTTCAACATCTTATAAAACAATATTATATATATGTTTTCCTCTCATTTTTTATTTAATTCAAGAAATATTTTTACTGAAGAGTGGTTTTTATCTGTATTCTGTTAATTCAATTTCATAGGAGATTTTACACATGCTAAAATTCCTAACCAAAAAAAGTGTGATTATCAATTTCCTAATTGGTTTTATTCTTCTAAGTGGGGTTGCTTTTGCTCATCCACCTTCAACGATTAATGCAACCCTTGATCAAGATACTAAAATTTTAACCGTTCAAGCTCTTCATAATGTTCCCAACCCAACCGGTGACCATTATATTGAGGAAATCAAAGTTAAACTCAATGGAAAAGACATGGTCCTTCAATATTTTCTAACTCAAACCTCTTCAGGTATTCAGGAAGCCCAGTATCTTCTTATTGATGCCAAACCGGGAGACACCATTGAAGTTTACGCTCTTTGTAATAAGTTTGGTGACAAAACCGTTACCATTAAAGTTGATTAATTTAATTAAATGACAATAAATTTTTGTTCAATTGACATTTTAATGAATTCAATTTAGAATTAATTGTGGGCTCTGAGGAACTGGTGTGCGAAAAAGCCTCAACAGGAGAGTTTGTCTCTCCCAGTAAGCTCCGTAGTCAGTGAGCAATTATAATGGCGAATGTCGGGAGTCTTAAACCGACAGAAAACGCATACGGTTTGTTAGAGCCCATCTTTTTGTAACTCTACATTATAGTTCTACATTAAAAAAGCCTCCTCATTAATAAAAACTCAATCATCAATGTATAAAAACCATCAAAGTACTTTTTGCATATACTCTTTTATTATCATGGTTACCCAATCAATTTTCCTTTTATCGATCCAATAATGAGTAACCAACCGAAATTCTTCGGCTGAGGGTGGATTGATTTTTATATTTTTTTTATACAAAAATTGAACCAAAGCATTTGAATCAAAATTCTTCTTTTGAATTTGGAAAAAAACCATGTTTATGTCAAGTCGGTCATCTAAAATTTCCAGCCCAGGGATTTCTCTGAGTCGTGTAGCTAAATAGTGGGCATTTTCGTGATCATCAATAAGCCGCTGAATCATTTTTTTTAATGAAATTATTCCCGCGGCGGCTAAGTATCCACTTTGACGAAGCCCACCACCCATCAATTTACGATTTTTCAAAGCCCGCTCAATAAAGGATTTACTTCCAGCTAGAATTGAACCAATCGGTGCACATAAACCCTTGGAAAGACAAAACATCACCGAATCACAGTATTGGCTTATTTCGGTTGCATCAACTTTCAATGCCAAGGCAGCATTAAAAATTCGAGCTCCATCAAGATGAATTGGTACACCTAATGACCTACTATAATCAAAAATTTCTTTCATATCGGATAGAGGTATTACCTTCCCTGAAGAATGGGCATTTTCAAGGCAAATTAAACCAGTTCGTGGATTATGAATATCCCCGTCGCGATAACGATGCTGCAAATCTTGAATGGTTATATGACCATTAACATCGGGAATACATCGTAATTGAACTCCGGCGATTACCGCTGATGCTCCAACCTCGTGCATAACAACATGATTACTCTCCGGTATGAGTACTTCATCACCTCTTTCGGTGTGAGAAATCAGAGCTAATTGATTTCCAAAGGTCCCTGATGGAACAAACAATGCAGCATCTTTCCCAACCATTTTTGCGGCTAATTCTTCTAACTGCCGCGTAGTGGGGTCATCTTGATATACATCGTCACCTACATCAGCTTTAACCATGGCATCTAACATTTCTTCAGTAGGGTGGGTAACAGTGTCACTTCTTAAATCTGTCCATTGACTATGGTAATGGTTGATAGTTAACAACTTATGTCACTTCCTCCTATTATAATCAGTTGAATCATCAACTCTTTTTAATCATTGCTTGATATAACTGTTCGGTTTTTTTAATTACTCGATTAGGTGATACACCTAGTTGTTCAGCATACCAAACTGCCCCTCCAGCACCAACACCCTCCTTGACGTATCCTTTTTCATAATCAGCAAGACCAGAATAGGGTGATTGGCTAAAATCGAGTGGTGCAGAATAAATTTCAACCCGAACTTGTTTGGCAAGGTCAAGAAAATGGGCATACTTGTCACGAACCACATAGGTCGTGGTGGCAACCAAGAGGGGTTTATCATATCCAGCTTGTCGTAGCAAGGCAGCAACTGCCAGCATTTGTGTCCCACCAGCTAAAATGATATCAGTACTATCTAAAATACCGGTAACCACACCAAATACGGTAGCCTGCATCGGGTCTCCCAGTTCACGAATGGCTTCAATAGGTTTTCCACGCAAATCACCGAATTTGATTCCGATTCTCTTGGCAGTATTTTCCCATATTTGATCTTTGAGCTGAACTGGATTGATTGGACCGGCTGATGAAACCATGCCATTATATCCTAAGGCTTTTAAAATCAAATAGGCAGTCGTGGTTCCACCGGGTAATGATTCAGCAATCACAATCTTTTTTGAAGATTTCCCTAAAACTTGACCCAATGACTTGGATTTTTCAATTAACAATTCTACTTTAGAAACAGCTTGATTGGTTTGCGGATCTTGTCCTGGATCCACATTCATTTCAATATAGGGAACCACCGGTGGGAGATACGTTCCTGAACGAATAATTAAAACAGGAAATCCAGCTTCACAACTTGCGGCACGGGTAATTATCGCCGGAGTTGGATGTCCTTGAGGGTCAACGGGAATAGCATCGATGACATAGGGCTTTCCCCATAAAAGCATGTCAGCATCAGCCGGTGCAGTATAAGGGATAACCTCCGGGTTTGAGCCTGCGATTGATACTCCAGGTATTTTACTTACATCGCTCCCACTTATCACGAGTACAAACATTACCAATAATCCCCCTTATCACTTAGAAATTTTGCTATTATTTTCTTTTTTTATGAGTTCCATTCGATATTTTTCAGCATCGAGATTTCTAATTTCTTCACATTCCTTTGTAGATAAAATTCGAGGCTCACCAAATTGTTTTGCTGCAATTAATATTCTGGCCGACTCTTCAATCAATTCAGTTCTTTGAAACGCTTCCTTAAGATTCTGACCGACCGTCAAAGCACCATGGCCGAGCATGAGTACCCCATTTTTATCTTTTATTTGGTTTTGAACCGCCCTGGCTAATTCAGCGGTACAAGGAGTCACATAATCAATATAACCTAATGATCCTAAATAAGCGACAAAATCTGGGAACATTGGTCCGATTCGTCCCCCACCAGCAATAACACCAATAGTAAGAGGGGGATGAGTATGAACAATCGCATGAATATCAGGCCTCCCCAAATAGCAGAACCAATGCATGACAACTTCTGAGGAAGGCCGGCTGTCAGATACGGTTTTTCCGGTTTCAAGATTTACTGCAACATAATCTTTTGGCTCTAATTCATCAAATCCTAATCCACTGGGTGAAATTAACATAATATCTTTATATCGAGCGCTGATATTGCCACCAGCACCAACTACTAATTTTTTTTCAAGGATCTTTCGACCCCAATAAACTAATGCCTCTCGAAGTTCTTTTTCATCCATTCCTTCTCACCTCATTTTTTTAATTGGATTTAGAAATAATCTTAACAATATTGATTAATGGTTTTCTCTGGTTCCTGTTATAAAGCTAAAACTATCATGCCGAAAAAAGGCACCAGATGAGACGAAAACCAAAGAATCGACATGCCATGGCATGTTGTCGCTACCTTAATCGGGGGCAATAATTCAATCCCGTGGATTTTCAGGATATTTCTCTGTCTCTACACTCTTGTCTACGACACAAGGTTTTCATTGTCATTTTTAAATCATCATTCAGTAGTTCAATAAATCTCTTAAAATTGAAAATTGGGTTCATTTTAATCTGTTCCTCATAAAAAGGAAAGGGAGATATAATAATACATGACCTTTTTATAAGATTTTTAAACCATGATCGCTGGTTTATTTATAAAAGGAGGAATAAATGATTATCAGTGCCAGTCGTCGAACCGATATCCCCGCTTTTTATGGCGAGTGGTTTATAAGGCGACTCCGAGATGGGTTTGTTGTAATCCCTAATCCATTCAATACTCACCGTTTTAGCATCCAATCTCTTAGCCCCGGTGATGTAGAAGCAATTGTCTTCTGGAGCAAAAACCCTTTTCCTTTTTTTACCTACCTTCCCGAAATAGATCATTTGGGTTTTCACAACCGTTATCTTTTCCATATAACTTTAAATCCTTATCACCAAACCGTATTCGAATCCCTTCTTCCACCTTTATCAGAGAGAGTGGACACTTTTTCCAAGCTTGCCGATATTATTGGACAAAAAAGAATTATTTGGCGCTATGACCCAATTATTTTTTGTAAGGGGAACCTTAAGCTCGATTTAGCCTTTCATAAACGATCTTTTTTTCAACTTGTTAAGCTATTATATCCATTTACCAAAAAGGTAGTGGTCAGCTTTCTCGATTTCTATAAAAAGAATCAACGGGTATTCAAAACATTGGAAAAACAATATGGGATTGAAATGCTTGAACCGGACCTAAAAGATGTTGATGATCTGACTAAAAATATTACTGAAATGGCCAACAGCTATGGAATCGAAGTTTTGGGATGCTGTGAAAAAACCGATTTTTCTGAGGTTATGAAAAAGAATGGGATTAAACCGGGAAGATGTATTCATTTTAATGATATTGAAAGTGCTCTCCCAGAGGTAAAAATCCCCAAAAAAATACAAAAAAAAGATCCCGGTCAAAGAGCTAATTGTGGCTGCACAATAAGTAAGGATATTGGTACCTACCATACCTGCTGGTACCGTTGTGGTTATTGCTATGCAACTGATTTTCAGCGATTCAAGAACGATTTGAATTTAAACCTTCCATACCTTTAATAAAAATGAATATCCAAATTTCTTATATTAAAATTAGCTCCCTTTCTTATCTGGTTTTCGATAGGGACCAGGGATAAACTCAACTGTAGGCCGATTTTGCTGAGTTTGAGGGTAAAGTTCCATTAGGTCATAGATTTCCTGTGGAATACCAATGCGAACCGGCAATCCCAATTCCTGGGCTAATTCCACGGTAATTGGAAAATCATGAGTCCATATACCGGTACTTAATATATCTGCTAATTTTTTAGCTTTTTCTTCTTCAACCTTATCTTTGACTAAATCATAAACCACCTGATAGACTTGATTGATAGCCTTTCGAGCAATATCTCCTAAAATCAAAGTTTCATCATCTCGATTGGGATTGGGTATTTCTAATGCCCTTAATACAGATGCCGCTGGATATTGAGAATGCATAGTTCCAATTTGAGGATCAACCGGTCCTATAACGGCGTTGGGATCCATTACTACCTCATCGGCAGCCAATGCTATCAGCGAACCACCTGACATGGAGTAGTGAGGAATAAATACCGTCACTTTTGCTGGATGCTTTTTAATGGCTCGGGCAATTTGTTCTGCGGCAAGAACTATTCCTCCTGGTGTATGCAAAATGAGATCAATAGGAATGTTTTTGTTAGTTAAATGAATAGCCCTCAAAATTTTTTCAGAATCTTCAATATTGATATAACGAGCAATAGGGAATCCAAAAAAGGACATTTCTTCCTGGCGATGAATAAGGACAATAACCCGCGATCCTCGTTTTCGTTCCAAACTTCGAATAAAAAAATATCTTTGCTGCTGAAGTGCCTTCATTTGTATGATAGGATAAATCATAATAATTAAAAAAATAATTATCACGATATTCCAGAACACAGAACAAGACCTCCTTAAATTCATTTTAATATATTACAAAAACCATGTTTACTTTTAAACCATTTAAAGGGAATAGATATTCCTTTTAATGGTTAGGTTATTATATTGAAATAAGGATAAAATCTATTATAAATGGTAAATCCCAACCCGACTACTCTATTTTGTTACGAGGGAGGTCATTATGAGCCAAAACCGTGAAAAGTGGGTGAAGGAGATTTTTCGGCAAACTGTCATCAAAGCAGTGGAAAAAGGAGAAGAGATACAGGATAAAATTCAAAAATTAACTGAAGAAATTATCAACTCTGAAATCAAAAATCTTGGCTTAAACCGGGAAAAAATGAAAATCTTAGCCCAAAATGCAATGGAAGGAATTATTGAAGGGACAAAAGAAACCCGAGAAAAGGCTGAAGAGTTTAACCAAAAAGCCGTTGACGGGATAATAGCTGCCGTTCGAAACATTCCTGAGTTAAACAAAACGAAAACTCGAGAATATATCAAACACGCGGTATTTGGAATCAAAGCAACACTAAACAATGTTGGGGATAAAATGATGGATTCGTTGTGCGGTAATCTAGAAAATATTTTTGAGCTCAAACAAAAAGCCAGAGTCACTTTTAAATGTATGGCACCAGATGCTTCACAGGTTTACCTGGTTGGATCTTTTAATGATTGGAGCCCAACAGCTACACCACTTAAAAAGACCCTTAAGGGTCATTGGAGCGTTACCCTTACTCTCCCTCAAGGGAGATATGAATATCGTTATTTAGTTGATAATCAGTGGTTCACTGACCCGAATACCCCCCATATTTTTAACCAATTTGGTACCGAAAATTCTGTTCTCGTCGTAGGAGAATAATTAATCTTTATTCATAATTTTAGTTCCACTTACCAACTCTCCTATAAAATTTAAAAGGAAAGCTGGTAAGTGGATTATCGGTTAAATTCTCGGTAAATTCGAAAAGTGCTTTTTAAAAGTGTTTTCATCCATTTTGGCAATACTGGAAAGTTTAGATAGCTGATCCGGGCTATTTAATTCATTGGGTTCGAGCAAGGTCATGAAAGCTCTGGCAACCTTATAATTGTAGGAATAGGTATTTACTAAACGAATGGTCTTCTTTCCGCTATCAGGGTCCATGATTTGATGGAAAGGAATAGGATTAAGATTTCCTTCCACCAAGCTGATCATGGCTCCGGCTTCTTTAAAATCAGCATTATAATCATCGCCAAGGAGGAAATCCATTGCTCCATATCCCAACTCACGAGTATATTCAATATCAAATGGGATTGGATCAGCACATCTTAGTTCATATCCGATGTCTTTGGTTACTATAGTAATTTTTTGTTCTCTCTCCGCATAACGATTCTCAATTTCCCGTTTTAAAAGGTCACCTAAGGGCACTTCAGCCAATCGAGGATGTCCATGTGGATCTTTAGGTATGGGTCTACCCAAAACTTTTTCTAACTGTTCAAAATCACCAAATTTATACGCTACTCCTTCAGCTATTACACCAATTCCCCAGTCCATACCTTGAAGCTTTCTTTTAAGCATCGAACCTTCGATGATATCACAAACGCTTTTCAAAGTCGTTTTTCCATTACCAAATTGTTCAGGAATAATTGTTAAGGTTGCTCCGGCAGCTATCCCCATTCCTAAAGCTAAATGCCCGGCACTCCGCCCCATTGCAATAACAAAATACCATCGGCCTGTCGTTCGAGCATCTTCTAATAAGTTCTTTAAAAGGTCAGTTCCTAACTCTCGGGCAGTTTGAAAACCAAAGGTTGGCATTTCGCCAGGTAAAGGCAAATCATTATCAATAGTTTTGGGAACATGCGCAACATAAAAATTCTTAATCTCTTTGGATATAATACTGGCACTAAAAGCCGTATCATCTCCTCCGGTTGTTACCAGGTAACCGATATCCATTATTTCCATGGCTTTTTTCACATTGTTTACTTTTTCAGTATCGATTTTTCCATTCTTAATTAAACTATCTCGGGCGGTTCCTAATATCGATCCACCCTTAAAATGAATTCCATCAACAACTTTTCGATCTAAGGCTATAGTATGAAGCTTTGGATCAAAAGAAGCTGAAGAAATCCACTTAAATCCGTTATAAATACCCACTACTTCATAGCCTCTTTGGATTGATTCAAGCGTTACCGAAGATATAACACCATTTAAACCTGGTGCCGGACCGCCACCCACCAGAATTGCTACTTTCTTTTTTCCCATAACGAAGAATTACCTCCTTCTCAATCATCCCTATCGGTTTGGGTCGATTGTATATTAATGAATGGAATATTCATAATTTCCTCAAAATTCTCGCCATATTATAACTCAATTATATAAAGAACTATCAAAATTTTTTAACTAAAAATTAGTGATGACTACAAAATATTGATTAAAAAAAGATATTTTCTGAGCTCATTAAGAGAATTTAGTAATTGTTCTGATCCCCTTTCCCAGTAAATTTTAAACTCCTTTTTTTAAGTAAGATGTTTAGTAGCTGAAAAAATTGTTACATGTTTCTCAATAAACCTATTAAAAAATCGATAAAACCAAGGCAAATGAAATCAAAAAATATCTTAGGGAAGTGAGTTTATTGAGTTAGGTTTTTCGGTCATTGACCCACTACAACTTACTTCAAGCAGACCCTCATAGACAAAAGAATAACTGGACGTTCGGTGATTTTTAATAAAAGCTGATTTATCAAACTAAATCATTGACGCAGAAAAAGCTGGCAAGGAGAAACTAATTTCTCCTTGCCAGCTTTAATATCTATCTCATCTATTTTTTCTCAATAGCTTTGACTGGAACAAATAAAGTCCTGCCAGCTCGACTGATCAGAAGAATTACCGTATCTCCTGGTTCAACATTGGCTAAAACCGTTTTAAACTCTTCGACAGAAGAAACATCAGTTCGATTGACTTGAAGAATAATATCACCCACTCTTAATCCAGCTTCTTCAGCTGGACCTCCTGGTGTTACCAAAACAACAACTACTCCTTTACTTCCAGTAAAACCATACTTCTGTTGGAGATCTGCTGTGATTTCACTAACTTCTATACCTAATTCAACCTTTTGAGGAACTACATCAACAGATGGTATAGCAACTGTTTCATCTTCCAGTTCTTCTAACTGTACTTCAATGGTTTTCTTTTCACCATTTCTCCAAACTTGGATTCCTACTAAGTCGCCTGGTTTTAATGAACGAATGGTATTTTGAAGATGTTTGGTATCAGTAATTTCTTGATTATCGACTGAAAGGATGATATCGCCGCCGTGAATGTTCGCTTTCGCCGCTGGTCCATTCTCAATAACATCGGCAACTAATGCTCCTTTGGTTCCTTCATAATCAAACTGTTCTGCAATTTCTGGTGTAACATTTTGAATATAGACACCTAACCAAGCTCGGACAACTTTCCCTTTTTCGATTAATTGCTCAAGAATCGATTTTGCCATATTAATAGGTATCGCAAACCCAACTCCCTGAGCAAAAGGTATGATTGCGGTATTAATACCAATTACCTCTCCATCCAAATTCAAGAGTGGTCCACCACTATTTCCCGGATTAATAGCTGCATCGGTTTGAAGAAAGTTCTCATATTCTTGGCCAGTATCACCCGATGGTACTGCACGCCCTTTCGCACTCAACACTCCCATAGTAACCGTATGGGAAAGACCGTAGGGGTTTCCAATTGCTACTACAAATTCACCAACTCGGGCGGCATCAGAGTCACCCAGAGAAAGGGTAGGAAGGTTTTCCGCCTCAACTTTAACAATAGCTATATCGGTTAAAGGATCGGCACCAATTACTTTCCCAGTAAATTCTCTTCCATCAAAAAAAGTTACTTTAATTTCATCAGCACCTTCAATTACATGATTATTGGTAAGAATATACCCATCTTCACGAAAAATAAAACCTGTTCCTATGCCTCTACGAGGTATTTCTCGCTGAAACTGCTCAGGCATTTGATCAAAGAATGGAGCAAACGGTGCAAAAGGTGAAGTAACCGTTATGGTTTTTGAGGTATCTACATTGACTACTGATTGACTCACCCTATCAACGATATCAGGGATAACATCGTTTACTTCTGGAAGAACTGTCGCTGACCAGGAAAAACTGGTTAGAGCAAAAAATATTATTGTTGATAATAAAAAACCATAATTTAACTTTTTATTTTTGAACATCTTGCTTCTACCTCCAATTTTGTTTTTTATATCTTTCATATATTTCCGACTTTTTTTTAGTTCACCGAATTCCATATTTTTTTTAAATATTTCTCATATTGATTATGGAAACCCAATCCAATAGTGAATGATTCCCAATTTTAGGATGTTCTTAAATAAAGAACAGCTTAACATTTAATATAAAAAATATTTCACCCAATGAAATTGGTTTAGGCCTTGGCATTAGATGAAGACAAAAAAATAAAAAAATCTATACTTAAAGCTTTTCTAAAAATTCTCTCCACATTAAGGTTCCCTAATATATCCATTCTAAATTGGAATAGAAGCGGGGAAAATTGACTTATAATTAAAATAATGATGTTTTTCCCAAGGAGGTAATTTTAATGCCAAAAGTTGAAAAAATTGGACAGGTTTTTGAGTGTAAAATATGTGGAAACGTAGTTGAAATAAAGGCAGTTGGTGGTGGAGAATTAATCTGCTGTGGTCAACCCATGGTACTGATTAATCAAGAGGCAAAGTAATTTAGAGGGTGGTTTCCCCCACCCTCTTTCAGCTCTTCTATAGTTTTTCCGGTTGACAAAGACTACTTGCCTGATTGGCAGCTCTTCCACACTTCCGACATATATATTGAGGATTCATGACTAATTTTTTAAAATCATCAAAATTTTGATTCATATAACCATTGTATTGTAGCTGACAAAGATGCTTTTCGTGGCCTGGATGTGGCATATTTTCTGGCATTTGGTCAGCTCCCCCTTTATTGTATTTCTTAATCCTTAATGTACTATTATACCTTTGATCCCTTTGGACACAAGCTATTTTTTCCCCTTACTTATCAAATTTAACCTTTTTATAATTTCTAATAATTTACGATCAACTTTTCATCAATTAAATTCAACTACTTGATATAATCTAACGAAACTAAGACTTAATTATTGCATTGGCACTTTAAACAAGCACAAACAAGAAATTAAAAAAGTGAAATTGGTGATGCAGTATGAGCGTACCAGCTGATACTTTGTTTTGGAATATAGGAAAAAAATGGGTTTCTCCCTTAGTAAATAAATTTTATCACCTTGAATTTTCCGGAAAAATCCCTAAGCCACCATTCCTTCTAATTTGTAATCATGTAAGCCCGATCGATCCATTCTTTATTGCTCCCTATATTGATGCTCCTATTTCCTGGGTTATTGCACAAATTTCCTTTCAAAACCCAATTGAACGTTTTTTTCTCAAAAAGACAGGGGCTATCCAAAAATTCAAATCTCGACCTGACCCAGCCATGCTTTATTCTATTTATGACACTCTAAACCAAGGTGGAGTTGTGGGTCTTTTTCCTGAAGGAACCATTACCTGGACTGGTGATTTCCAAGATCATTTAATCTCTCCAAAAAGCATGAATAAGCTTATTCTCTCTCTTAATGTTCCCATTGTTGCGGCCTGTATCCAGGGAGCCTGGTTATCACATCCAGTTTGGGCAGATCGTGGAAGAAAACCTAAAATATTTGTTAATTTTAATACTTTCTCAGATTATTCAGCCATGGAATTTATCCATCATTCAGAATGGGAATGGCAAAAAAAATGCCTTATTCCTTACCCCGGGAAAAGAAAAGCCCAAGGAATTGAGCGAGTACTCTGGATCTGCCCCCATTGCTCAAGTTTTCGTACTCTTTTTGGTAAAAAGGACGAGGTAATTTGTTTATCCTGCCAAAATCGTTGGTTAGTCAATGATTCTGGCTTTATCGGAGGAAGAACATTACCCGACTTATTTCACCATCAAATCGAGGTTTTTTCTCAATGGGTTAATGATTTACCTAAAGCAACCTTCCCTTTAGTTAGGATATCCTTAAGAAATGATCGGACTACCCGTCTTATAAAAACCTTACACCAAAGATTAACTATTGAAAATGATGTCATTCAAATTGGAACAATGCCTATGGATATTAAGAAAATTAAAGGAATTAATACCCATTTTCGAGATATTCTTGAATTCCGCTATGAAGATACCTTAGTTCGAATTTATAGCAAATATACTTCTTTCCTGCTTTATAATTGGATCGTTATCAGAAAAAAGCAGCTTCCAGGACAGTCGGCTGATGAAACCAGTGATTAAAAGATATATTATATTAATGATTTATTCATTAAGAATGAGGAGGAAAAATGGAATGCTTGATTTTCTAAAAAAATCTTTCCAAATCTCTTTATTCATTTTC
>DPKX01000090.1:0-2189 GCA_003542295.1 Candidatus Atribacter hydrocarboniphilus | reverse complement strand
TCAAACTCAGATTGATGTAATATTGGGAAAGGCTATTCAGTTATTTCAAGAGGGAAATTATCTTGATGCTTACATTGAACTTGAAGCTGTTTTAAAAGTTGACCCTAATAATACCCAGGCTCTTAATTATAAGTTTCAATGTGAAACAAATCTCGGAGGAACGCCTTCTGCTGGTATGGCTTCTCTAACCCCAAATCCTACTCCAACCGAACCAACTCCGATTTCTACTCCTCAATATACCCCCAAACCAACTATCGCTACCACTTCTCTCCCTGAGGATTTAGCAACACCAAGCATTCTTCTTCAACCCTCTCCAACCCCTCATCAATCAATCGAACCAAATACCGATTCACAAAACTCGATTCTAATCACCCCGGTAATAAGCCCTACAAAGAACCAGCAGTTATTCATTGCCGATCCTCCTGGATGGGTTAAACAATCGATCAACGATCCCTCTCAAATGGCATATTTTCAGCTTCCCAACCAACAACGAATTGTAATTGCTGAATTGATTGTTTTTCAAGAAACTCTTGATAGCGATAAAACCCCGGAAGAATACTTAGAATATATTCAAAAAAATCGATTAAAACCACCTGAGTTTGAACTTTATGTTCCGCTCGAAAGCAAGTCAACTACTCTAGCAGGCCTTCCTGCGGTTCAACATGATTTTCTATTTAGCAATGGTACTCTACAGTTAAAAGCGCGGGCTGTTTTAGTTATTTCTAATAAAATAGCTTATTCTTTTCTTTTTTACTCCAGCATAGCCGATTTTAATCAATTAGAAACTAATTTTAACCAGGTTTTAGAATTAGTTTCAACCGAAGAAAAAAACCAAAGCCAGCCTCCTATTGAATTAAGCTTCGTCAGTCAAGCAGGTTTAGTTGGTATTCGTGTTCCACTTCCAAAGAAAACGACTCTCAAGGAAACTTCTTCAATTCAGACCGTCTATAATGGTCCTAATCAAAGCCTCATTGAAATTGTAGTTGCAGATTTAGTCGATCAATTGAAACAAGCCGAAGTGAAGGCGGTTTCAGGTAAAACTTTCCAAAATCAATCAAATTTATCCGTGGGTTCTCAAGTCATCGAGATAAAGCTATACCGATATGTTGAAAATAATCGCAATTATGCCCTGCTCACAGCTCGTTATATTGAGAAACCTCTTCTGATAATTATTTCCCTTCCCCAAGATGAATATCAAACTGCTCAGTCTTGGCTAACTCAACTGATCCAATCGGTCAACTTTTCTTAAGATTTATAATTTTTTGTGAGACCGAACCTTATTCGGTCTCACCTTTCATAACGAATATCGTCAAGAAAAAAAGTACAACCATCAGAATTTAAGGTCCGATTTACCATAAAAGAAAATCCACCTTTAATGTTACTCAGATCCTTACCGGATAAATCAAGAGTGTATTGTTTCCACTTGTTGGTTAGTGTGATAAAACCGGTTGTTGCACCAGCAACCAGGAATTTTACCTTTTCTGTTCCCTTCTCTCCTCTCGCCCAAAAAGTAAGCTGATTTGAACCAGTGAGGTTTTTTCCGTTAGGTTCATATCCCATCGTTGGATCTGGATATTGCCAGTATAAACCCGCCCATCCTTTGATTGGGGTTCGAGAGGTTGAATAAATCACCTTTAGGCATGAGGGGACAGAACGGGGATCTTCTGTTGAGTTTAGATCGAGAGATAAATCATCTGCATCACCTAATCGTCCGGTTAGAGAAAATAAATCTCCAACATGGGCAGGGAAAACGACTTGACCAACCCCGCTTGCCATCTGCGATTGAGAATCGACCTGCTGAATCGGTGCAGGTTTTACATTTAAAAAATATTTATTATTTCTTTCTTCACCATTGCTCCCTATACCGGTTATAATCACTTCATAACGTCCAGGTAAAGAATTTTTATCCACCACAATAGTTAGATTCGATGTGAAACCCGGTCGGGATGGACCAGAAGCTGGATAAAAAGTATAAATCGTTCCTTCGGGTCCCCCTGAGGCGTTTAAGCTCACTCTCTGCCGATTCCTCCAAGTCGCATCTATTTGAATTTCAGTCGTTATTTTTTCTCCTTGTAAAACCGTTCCTTCTTGAAAACTGAGACTAAGGGTGAAATTATTAGGTAATCCTAAAAAAAAGCTAATTACGGCAATGGTGGCGCTAATACTGGCAATAATTGGAGTAAAATTAA
>DPKX01000286.1:6974-7921 GCA_003542295.1 Candidatus Atribacter hydrocarboniphilus | reverse complement strand
CACGGCTTCGAAATACGAAGCCTCAAGGTGACGGCTGGGTGGTAGGATGAGACCCTCACGGCTTCAGTCCTGAATGTTTTTTTCAGGGCTATCTTTGAGGATTTGAATTTATTCTATCTTACGCCGTAGGCAGCTTGGGCTCAGGATAAACATGGGAGAATTCATTGTCTATAGGTTTAATCTTTAAATATTACTTTTCCAGTAACATATTGATGAATCAACCTAGAGATCTGGGTCTGATAGGGAATACCAGCCTCTATCGATTTAGCCTTCAATCGAATCAAGTCGNNGAATATTAATTCTCTTATTCTTTTTAAGAGAATTTCTTGCCTGCTGGGAATAGTATTTTTTCAGTCTATCTAATTCTTTCGTCGAAGTCCATTCTCCATCCTCGTAGGATTGAATAATATCCTCTTCATATTTTTCCAACTTATTCATGATTTTTAACCTCTTTTAAATATTGTTTAGTCGCTTTCCGACTCGGAATAATNNTGTTCATCTTCTACAAAAGGAACCAGAAAGGCATATTCATTGAACTTAATGACAAATATCTTTTGCCCTTGATATTTTTCGGAATTTGGGTGTTCAAGAATATCAAGTATTTTCCCTGCTTCAATCTGAAGGATAATAATTTCAAAAGAAATATTTCTTTCTCTTTTAAGTTTTTCATTCTTTTCTTCGTTCCATACAAAATTCTTCATTTATAATTATAATTCTANNAAATATGTGTGCTTTTTGTCAATCAATTATACTTGACTTAACCTAACCTAGTCATAGAATTATATAACATTGCGGGGAAACCTTTCCAACCCGGTTTCCCCGCACGAAGACGGTTAGAAATGATACCGCACCATCAACCAGACCACCGAGTCCCGCGTAAATCCCGCCAGGTGCTTCCATCGGCATACCGCTGTGGGTACAGGACCTTGGGACGGGGGTCTTCAGCC
>DPKX01000286.1:6499-6810 GCA_003542295.1 Candidatus Atribacter hydrocarboniphilus | reverse complement strand
AAAGCTACCCGGGCGGGAGAGGCATCATAGCGAGAGGCTACCTCTTTGAGGGTGTCGATCACCCGGTAACCCTGTTCCTTGTTAAAGGGAACGAACTGGCCAGCTTCAGAAAAACGGGTACCGGAAGGAGGGGGATTGTGCCGGTCGTACTTACCTGAAAGGAAGCCACCAGCCAGAGGACTCCAAATCAGGATACCGATATTGTGATACTGGGCAAAATCCAGGAATTCGTGATCAAGACCACGCTCCACGAGGCTGTAGTGCATCTGGGCGGTGGTGTATTTCTCCAGATTGAGGCGCTCCTGAATGCC
>DPKX01000286.1:0-6339 GCA_003542295.1 Candidatus Atribacter hydrocarboniphilus | reverse complement strand
ACCCGAGTTGCACCGCTGCGGTTGAAATTTTCACTCATGGGAAGCCTGACTTTGCTGGCTAAGACTATCTCTTCCCGGATGCCCTTAAGAGCGTTGCCAAGTAGGATTTCGCTTTCTCCTAGGCTGTAGACATCAGCGGTATCGATGAAATTAATACCGTGGTCAATGGCGAATTTTACCATTTCATTAGTAGCAAGCTGGTCTAATCCCCCCATGTTCATCTTCTTACCAAATTGCATGGAGCCGAGTGAAAGTTCACTTACGATCAATCCTGTGTTTCCAAGATGCCTGTATTTCATTGATGCACCTCCTATATAGATCCCCCAACTGCAAAGGTGGGGGTTTATCACCTAAAAAAAGCTTCATAAAGTGTTAATTAGGATCTTATAACAATTTTCTTCCTGACCAATTTGATAAAATTCTAATTTTTGGAAAGCGCAAAGGTCTTTTTTCTGTTCTAACCCCATTTACTATAGACAAATTTTCATAATCCCAAAACTAGTAATTTGAACAAATAATATCATAAAACCTAAGACATCGAGATGGGAATGAGCTCTGGTTCAGCTATTGCTTTCCTATTAGCCGGTCCAGCCCTCAGTCTTCTCAGTATGATTTTAATCAACCGTATTATGGGATTAAAACGTGCTGTAACCTACATCATCCTGGTGGTTATTTTTTCATCCCTTGCAGGGACGATTTATGAATTAATTTTTTAAAAGAAAGAGATGTTGTTCAGTGAAAGTACAAGTCTTAGGAGCTGGTTGCAAAAAGTGTAATCTTCTCTATCAGAATCTCAAATCCTTTATTGAAAAAAATAATATCGATGATGAAATCGAGTACAGCGATGATCTGGATAAACTCCTGGAAGCCAAAGTCTTCATGCCACCAGTAGTGTTCATCGATGGAGTAAAAAAAGCGAGGGTAAAATTTCAACTAATACTCAATTCAAAGAATGATTTAAGGTGAAATAGACTAAGAAAACGATGGGTATGTAGTTCAAAGTAAAGTGCGAAGAAATTTCCTGGTATCCTTCCTCGATTTAGAGAGATGCAATGGATGCCGAACCTATTATGAATTTTGTGCTCATTGGATATAGGAATGGGATGAGGAAGAAAATCGTCCGGTCGTGGCTCATCCCTTGGAATGTATCGTAGGAGGTTCCGGTTGCTATCCTCACTTCCCCAATGAGGCAATCAGTTTTCCACCGCTGTCGATTTTGAAACAATTCCGGTGAAAGATATGAAAAAATTGAGTTAAATCCTCAGCGATCCGATGAAAATCTTCTCCAGGTGATGAAAAATGAGTCGGTTAATCTGTTGGTTTGTTATCATACCCACAAACCTTTCCAAAGGAAATTACATAATATTAGTTCATCAATGATGGAAGCGTCGGACGACCAAACAAATATTATCTTGATCGGTTTACCAAATAAGATTTTTTGATGATAAAAGCTACTTATCGATAACCCGATAAAAAAGCAGGGGAGGTTATCACCTAATTTTTTATGATTGGTTTATAAATTTTATTCCTATTAAAATTATAATCCTATGGTTTTCTTGCAAGGATATCCAGACTTGTTACGTAATTGCTGAGTTTGGCTCCTGGTGGGAGATGCTTGCTAACCTCAAGGTAAAGTGGATCAGAACAGGTGGTTATTAGATCAATATATTCCGATTGCAACTTACAATCGACTATGATCAGACCGGCAGAACGTATCATTTCCCTGGTCTCATCTACTAATACTGCTCCCGCAATGCAGCCCACCAAAGCTCTTACCGATTCTCGAACCGCATCGGGTAATGGTTTCAGCAGGGCGAGGTCAGAAATTGAGACCCGTCCACCCGGTTTTAGTACTCGGGCGATCTCCCGCCATACCTGGGTTTTGTCCGGCGAGAGATTAATAACACAATTCGATATCACTACATCAATGCTTTCATCTGCTATGGGCAAATGCTCGATCTCTCCAAGACGGAATTCAACATTATCCAAGCCGCTTGATTCTTTGAAGGTTTGAGCGTTGTGTCGAGCCTTATACACCATATCGGGTGTCATATCAACACCTATGACTCGTCCAGTAGGTCCAACCTTTTGCGCTGAGATGAAGACATCAAAACCTCCTCCCGCCCCAAGGTCCAGGACTACTTCTCCTGCTTTAAGTGAGGCAATCACCACCGGATTACCGCAAGAAAGCCCCAAGTTCGCCCCATCGGGAAGATTGGTTAGTTCTTCCTTATTATATCCCAGGTTGGAGGCTACCAATTCAGATGGTGAATTTCCACAACAAGATGATCCACAGCAGGAATTTCCCTGCTTGGCAATCTCACTATATGCTTTTCGGATAGTTTCTCGTATGTCATAATTTTTTTTCTGATTATATTCATTATTCATGATAAATCCTCCATACCATTAACTATTTTTTCCCGAGGAGTAATAAAAGATTATTTTCTCCCTATTGAATCACCAGAAATTAGAAAACTTTCATAATTTAGATGCATTTATATCAGTTTTTTTGTTATTATAGATTCCAGCTTTAAACCTACATTCACACAATTCATCTGGTTCCATTTTGAGAATTTCCTGCAATTTTGCTTGGTCTTTTATAGCGCAGGAACTGGATCGAGTATTAGATAGCGTCCAGCTTATGGCTTGTGAAATGAGTTCAGAAGGATTTTCATAGGCGATGCGATAATAAGACCAGCGACCTTCTTTACGTAGATCAATAAGTCCCGCTTGTTTTAGTAGCCATAGATGTTTGGATACTGTAGATGGCGCCAGTCCGAGAAGAGCTATCAGCTGGCATACACATAACTCTCGACCTTCTAATACCAAAAGTATTCGTACTCGATTCTCATCAGATAGTGCCTTGGTTATAGAAATGAACTCTTTCAAATTTAATACTCCATTTCGTTATATCGAAAATTATAGAATTATTCATTTTTTTGTCAAGCTCAAAACATTCCTTCATCACGAAGGAAGAAATAGGAAAGAAAATAAAATATGAAAATTCAAGAATCAAGACCTAGCCCCGAGGATTCATTAATGAGGTATAATAATAGTAAAAGGAGGGGTAAAGCCTGTCCTGTGGGGTATTTTATTCCCCGCAGGACAGGGTTAATTTAGTTCTCGAAAAGTTCTTTAAACTCGCCGTACCCTTCTTTTTCTAAATCCTCTTTGGGGATAAAGCGTAAGGCGGCTGAATTGATGCAGTAACGACGTCCGGTTGGCGGAGGCCCATCATCAAAAACGTGCCCAAGGTGAGAATCAGCATATTTACTGCGGACTTCAGTTCGCATCATAAAATGGCTGCTGTCGGTGTTTTCTGCAATATTCTCCGGAATCAGAGACTGAGTAAAGCTAGGCCAGCCGGTTCCGGATTCAAACTTATCAAGAGAGCTGAAGAGTGGTTCTCCGGAAACAATATCCACATAGATGCCTTCTTTTTTGTTATCCCAGTATTCATTGTTGAACGGCATTTCGGTAGCATTTTCCTGGGTGACTTCATATTGGAGAGGAGTGAGCTTTTTTTGAAGTTCTTCTGGTGATGGTTTCTGGTAGTTGGTGAATTTATTTTGATTTTCAATCACGTTTTCATCATCCTTCCAGTATTTTTCTTGAAATTGATCCCGTCCGGAAAAAGAATGGTAGACTTCGTAGCGATTACTGGATTTTTTGTAGTAATCTTGGTGATATTCTTCGGCCGGATAGAAAACCGAAACCGGAAGAATCTCGGTTACTATGGGGTCATTAAATTTTCCCGACTTTCCCAGATCTTCTTTTGACTGCTCGGCGATGGTTTTCTGTTCTTGGTTGTGGTAGAAAATGGCAGTTCGGTATTGTGAACCTTGATCAACGAATTGACCAAAGGGATCAGTTGGATTGATACTTTTCCAGAAAGCATCCAGGATTTCCCAATAGGTTATTTTATCTGGATCATAAGTGACCTCGACCGCTTCATAATGACCAGTGCTTCCCGAACTGACTTGCTCGTAGGTGGGATTTTCGGTATGGCCTCCGGTGTAACCTGATACGGCTTCGATGACACCCTCTAATTTTTCCATGGCGCTTTCTAAACACCAGAAACAGCCGCCTGCCAGGGTGGCTTTTTCCAGTTTCGAGGGATTCTGATTCGATTCTTGTGCTAATACATAACTTCCAAAAATAAAGGGCAAAATGATCAGTAATGCAAACAGAAGCCCTTTCATATTGATCACCTCATTCATTGTCTTCAAAATTTCTTTTAATATTATGTAATGATTTTTTGGCTTTTTTATTCCTCAAGGGAGGCATTAGCGTAAAACGCTGAGGGGGCGAGGGGGAGAGGGGGAGTTTCAAAAAGAAGGAGAGCACCACTCAGGATGACGGTTATTTAAAATTATTCAATTTTCACGTATCTCTGTTTAAAGTTTGTTTGGTACAATAGGTATATTTTTCATCCCAGAAAAAAAGAAGGAGACGACATGGGACAAGTCAGTATCGTTCGGGTAAAGGAGAATATTAAGGAAAGCTTATACCACTCTATGTAGCTGATTGGAGGAATTTCAAAATTTATTCAGCACAGAGATCGAATTCTTTTAAAACCTAATCTCAATGGGTGGGAAGGGACAACTAACCGGGCAATAGTAGAAGCATTGATTCAACTTCTGCTTGATTACCAGGTTCAGTCGATAACTATTGGTGAATCGACCTTTAGTGATGCCCAAATGACCAAGGTCTGTTTTCAAAAAACTGGTTTTAAAGATTTAGCCGAAAAATATCACCTTCCATTGATTAATTTTAATCAATCGGAAACGGTGCCAGTCCCGGTTCCACATCCGCTCATTCTCAAAAACATTCCTATTGCGAAAGAGTACTTTGAAGCTGATATAATAATCAATTTATCAGTAATGAAGGTCCAATATGCGACAGGTATTACTTTGGGTTTAAAGAATCTCAAGGGGTTTCTCCTTCCCGAAGAGAAAAAGCATTTTCACGAAATCGGTTTGGATCAGGCAATTGTTGATCTTAACAAAGCTATAACCACCCAACTCACCATTGTTGATGCCATTCAAGCCATGGAAAGAATGGGTCCTCGAGGTGGTGACCTGGTCTCGCTCAATCTGATTATGGCTGGTGAAAATAACTGGGAAGTTGCTTGGGTGGGGATGAATATAATGGGATACCAGCTTGAAGAAGTAAAACATCTTCGGTACTACCTGGAAGATAATAACATCGATGAGCAGAGGATTCAGGAAGTTGAAGTAGTGAGAGAAAGTATCGAGAATGTCCGGTATCCATTTAAAAAAGTGGTCATGGAAGCTATCATTCCACCCTCTTTTACTCTCAACCAAACCAATGCCTGTAGCGCTTGCATGAATGCTTTGCTGCTTTCCTGCTCCTTTTTAGAAGGGACTACTCCGACAGTTCCGATTGATGTCTTTCTTGGTTCAAATGTTGTTGAATTTCCTTCCAACCATCATCTGCGTCTTTCTTTTGGAAATTGCTGTACAAAAAAGACTGATAACCCGCTTTCGGTACCAGGTTATCCTCCTTATCCTTTTGATTTAAATTTACTTTTAAAACAAATAGGCTTGATAAAAAAAGAAAAGAGTTGATATTTTTTAAGAAATGAGTTTTCGTCTTCTCCATTGGTCGAAGATCACCACGGAGACAATGATGATTCCGTTGATGACCCGTTGCCAGAAGGGTTCAACATTGAGAAGGTTTAAGCCGTTAGCCAGCACTCCCATCAGAATGGCGCCGATAAAAGTTCCAAATATGGTTCCCTGACCGCCAAATAGATTGGTTCCTCCGATGACAACTGCAGCAATGGTTTGAAGCTCGATTCCTTCAGCCATCAAGGCATTCGCAGAGTTCATCCGTCCGGTGAGAACCAATCCGCCAATTCCACAGTAGAGTCCGGATAGACCGTACACCCAAATTTTGGTCCATTCAACGTTAATTCCCGAAGCACGGGCTGCCTCCTTGTTGCCGCCAACTGCATAGATGGACCGGCCGAAACTGGTTCGCATCAATATAAACCAGGTGATTCCTATCATAATGAGAGCAACGATCATCGGTGCCGGAATTTGGAAGATGTCGCCCGCTCCCAGCCAAACCAGAGCAGGAGGAAGGTATCCTTTCAAAGCAGTTGCAGTGAAGTGAGAAGGAACGGGCAGCCCATCGGTAATCAATAAAGCCACACCCCGGAAAGCACCAAGCATGCCTAAGGTGCCGATGAAATCGGGGATTTTTCCTTTGGCGATTAAAATTCCATTGGTTAAACCCGCTAGCATGGCAATGACAACACCCAAAAAAGCACCAGAAACAAAATCCCATCCCCAGTAACTCATTGCGACCGCA
>DPKX01000112.1 GCA_003542295.1 Candidatus Atribacter hydrocarboniphilus | reverse complement strand
AGGGAGGGCTTTAGAATGAAAAAACTGCTGAGCATTCTTCTTGGTCTTTTGGCCATCGTTTTAGCCAGTGGTGCTGGTTTCCATTGGAGATAAGCTAAAGTTGCAATAGAAACGCCCTGGTCGCCTTTTTTAAAATTTTGGATGAAGTCCGATAAAAAGAAGCAACTATTAAATTTATATATTTATTCGGTTATTATTTGTGGTATTGTTTTATTTTTATATTCACTTTTAACCATTGATTTTAGTCATTTTCCTCTTGCTCAAATCATCACCTTCCTGGTATTAATAATAGTTACCGAAGCTTTACCAATACACCTTTCTCCCCATACTTCAATATCCGTTAGTTTTGCTATAATTTATGCTTTTATTTTATTAACCAACCCTTATTTGGTAATGATTGTTACCTTTATTGGAAATGTTCTCATTTATATGAAAACAGGTTGGCAAAAAAGTCTCTTTAATGGAGCTCAATTTGCTATATCAGCTTTTCTTTCTGGGTATGTTTTTCAAATCCTTGGAGGTTATTCTTATACTTGGAATCAGTTTACTTTTTATATCGCCATTGCCATTTCCATATTAGTTTTTTTCTTAAGCAATGCTTTCTTGGTCATCATGGTGATTTCTTTAAGTACCGGCATACCGATTCCGGTTTTATGGAAAAAAGATGTCAATGGAATCCTCCTACAGTATTTTGGACTTTTCCCCTATTCACTGTTGCTTTACCTGATATATTTACGAATTGGATACTTGGGATTATTTTTATTCTTATTTCCTCTGATGATAGCTAGATACTCATTTAAACTTTATGTTGAAACCAAAAAAGTCCATCTTGAGTTATTACGGGCTCTCACTGCAGCGCTGGATGCTAAGGATCCATACACTCAAGGTCATTCTGATCGAGTGGCAAAAATTTCCCTGGCGATTGCTGAAAAACTAAATCTATCTGATAAAAAGCGTGAAACGATTGAATACGCAGCCTTGCTTCATGATGTTGGGAAAATTGGAATTGAAGACGCGATTTTAAGAAAGCCTGGGCCTCTTACTGAAGGAGAGTATATCATTGTTAAACAGCATCCGGTTATAGGTTTTGATATAGTTTCCAAGGTCGACTTTTTAAAGGAGATCGCCGGTTTAATTCGATCTCACCATGAGAGATGTAATGGAAGTGGCTATCCGGATGGAAAGCATCAGACCGACCTTCCTATTGAATCCCTGATACTAGCAGTGGCTGATGTTTTTGAAGCTTTAACTTCCGACCGGCCTTATCGTAAAGCGTATTCAGTAGAAGAAGCCTTAACCATCATGGAAAATGAAGGAAACGAGTATTATGATATGAAGGTCATAAATGCTCTAAAAGAGATTTTGCAGGAGGGTTTTGAGGTTGCTGGCTGATTTTGTTTTAATTGGTATCATCGTGGGTTTTATCAGTCATGGAAACTTCCGTAATCTAAAACAAGCCAACATTCCTTATTTATGGCTTATTGTATTGGGCTTTGTTGTGAAGTTTATTGGCCCGTATTTCTCCGAATGGTCTTTTCAATGGTTCAATATTATTGGTATGATTATTGTTTTTATTGGGACCCTTTTTAGTTATAAATCCTATGGAATGAAAATTGTCTCAGTTGGGGCTTTTCTCAATATCCTGGTTATTGTTTTTAATCGAGGAATGATGCCGGTTTGGCTTCCAATGGTTCAAAGGCTTCAACTCAATGATTTAGCAGCTCATTTGGAAAGTGGCCTTTATCTCGATTATACTCTCCTCAATGCTTCTACCCGACTTCCTTTTTTGGGTGATACTCTTCCCTATTATTCGATTATCATGCGCTGCCCTTTTGTAATCAGTATTGGTGATTATTTATTGGGCATTGGTTTAATAGCTTTNNTTTATATGAGAAAGGAATATCCCAGTTAACTCTCCAATCCTGAAAATCCATCTACGAGCTCGATAAATTTAGTCCTTACAAAAGTTTTTTTAAAATAGCATTGCTACGATACCTAACTTTTTTAATAAAGACTTAATTAAAAAACCTTGATTCATTTCTTATACTATAAAGTCGCATGGTGGGCTATACTCAGAGAATGAACTCCAGAAGACCTAAGGGGGTATGATATAATGATTTCGCCTTCGTATGATTATCAGGAGATCTGAAAAGAGGGTTTTCATTTAAGCCAACTTACGATCTTTTTAAATTGACAAGGAGGCATTCAATGTTTGGCTTGATCAAAGAATATTTTGGAAAAATATCTCAAAACCGATTTCTTAAAGAAGTGACTGAGCGCTTTATTGATCCAGTTAACTCTTTAGAAAAGGAAATATCGCGCCTCAGTGATAAAGAGCTTGCCGATAAGACTCCTTATTTTAAAAATCGTTTAGAAAATGGAGAAAACTTAGACGATATCTTGATTGAGGCTTTTGCGGTGGTGAGGGAAGCAGCTCGTCGAGTTACCGGTATGAGACCATTTGATGTTCAAATCATCGGGGGAGTCGTATTGCATGAAGGAAAAATTGCTGAAATGCAAACTGGTGAGGGTAAAACATTAGTTGCTACGATGCCTGCCTATTTGAATGCTCTAACTGGTAAGGGAGTTCATATCGTAACGGTAAATGATTATTTGGCCCGTCGTGACCGATATTGGATGGGACCAATTTTTGAATTTCTTGGTTTAACAGTTGGTTTAATTCAACATGCCTCAACTTTTGAAGAGAGAAAAAAAGCTTATCACAGTGACATTACTTATGGAACCAATACTGAATACGGGTTCGATTATCTCCGTGATAACATGGCACATCGACGGGAAGATATAGTACAAGGAGAGCTCAATTATGCAATCATCGATGAAGTAGATAGCATTTTAATTGATGAAGCCCGGACACCTCTCATCATTTCCGGACCAGCAGAAGATTCGACCGAAATATATTATAAAATTGATCGGGTGTCACGAAAGCTTTCCCACTCGGTTGACTTTGACTTTGAAGAAAAAACTCGATCCATTTGGTTGACCGAAGAAGGAATCAGCAAAGTAGAGAAGCTTCTTCATGTTGACAACCTCTATGATACTGCTGGGAAAGATTCAATTGAGCAGCGAGTTCGCCAGTCCTTAAGGGCTCATCATCTTTATAAGAAAGATGTAGATTATGTTGTGAGAAACGGTGAAGTGGTTATTGTTGATGAATTTACCGGGCGACTTATGGAAGGTCGGCGTTATAGCGATGGGCTCCATCAAGCAATAGAAGCGAAAGAAAATGTACAAGTGGCTAACGAAAACCAAACTCTCGCCTCGGTGACCTACCAAAATTATTTTCGTATGTATGATAAGATTTGCGGAATGACTGGAACAGCAAAGACTGAGGAAGATGAATTCGTTTATACCTATGGTATGCCAGTTGTACTTATTCCTACCAATATGCCTCTTAAACGGACCAATTACCCAGATGCAATCTATCGTACTGAAAAAGAGAAGTTTGAAGCAGTGGTTGAAGAGATTGAGAAATGGCATCAAGAAGGGCGTCCGATGTTGGTCGGAACCATTTCTATAGAAAAGTCTGAAAAATTAAGTCGAATGTTGGAAAAAAAGAAAATTCCTCATCAGGTATTAAATGCAAAAAACCATGAAAGAGAAGCAGCTATAATTGCTCAGGCTGGAAGAAAAGGGGCAGTAACCATTTCAACCAACATGGCTGGGAGAGGAACTGATATTATTCTAGGTGGTAATCCCGAATATCTTGCTCGAGAAGAGTTAACTAGCCAAGGGCACAGTCTGGAATTTGATCTCAATCCTGACCAACAGAATCAGCTTCAACAACTTGTTCAAAAATACCAAAAAATTGCCGGAGAAGAACATACTTTTGTAGTTGAAAAAGGAGGATTACATGTAATTGGTACTGAACGTCATGAAAGTCGGCGCATTGACAATCAATTACGCGGACGAGCGGGTCGACAAGGAGATCCAGGTTCGTCACGTTTTTTTCTTTCCATGGAAGACGATCTTTTAAGACTTTTTGGTTCTGAAAGAATATCTGGCATTATGGATAAATTTGGTGTTGAGGAAGGAGTTCCCATTGAACATGGGTTAGTCACTCGGGCGATTGAAGGAGCTCAAAAGAAAGTAGAGGGGTATCATTTTAATGTACGAAAAACTCTTCTACAATATGATGATGTCATGAATAAACAAAGAGAGGTCATTTATAATCAAAGACGAACTCTCTTAACCGAAGATAATCTACGTCCATTAATTTTTGAGATGTTAAATGACGTGGTTCACGAATGTGTGAGAACGTATGCTTTAGAGAAAACCTATCCTGAGGAATGGGATTGGGATGGTTTTGATCACCGTCTTTTTGACCTTTTTGGTTTTGGTCATGGAATTCCCGTGGAACAACGTTCCCAAGCCAAGCCAGAAGATTTAGAAAAAATAATAATTGCTCGTTATAAAGAGATTTATGAGCAAAAAGTTAGTGAGGTAAATGATAAGGTATTTCGTGAAGTGGAAAGATTTGTTGGCTTACGGGTAGTAGATGGATATTGGAAAGAACAATTACATAATATGGACCATCTTCGAGAGGGTATTGGGCTTCGAGCGGTTGGTCAAAAAGACCCATTTGTTGAATATCAAATCGAAGCTTTTGATATGTTTCATGATATGATTGCGCAGATCCGAGAGGATATTGTCAAATATCTTTTACGGATTCGACTGGTACCTGAAGGAGGTAAACCAGCTGCTTCCCATCGTCCGGTTCAACCTTCAACGGTTCGAACTAATCAGGCTCCATCTTCGGAAAACCGGAAAACAGAAGTTACAAAAAAAGGAAAAATTGGTCGCAATGATCCCTGCCCTTGTGGGAGTGGGAAAAAGTATAAGTACTGCTGCGGAAAATAAACTTGGTTGTTCAAGAATATTTTGATACAATTTTTGCTTATTCTGTCTTGTAAATAGAGTGATGGTTGAATAGCGAACAAGAATTATAAGACAAAAAGTCTTATTAGGTTTATATTTACTAAAAGGGAATTAAAGAAGGATTTTTTCCCTAAAAGAAAAATTAAGATTCAATAGTTTTTTAGGAGGTTTTAAATAATGGCGATTGACATTTCTGTTGAATTCAGTACCATTCGACATAAGCTTAACGAAATAGGAGAATATCTTTGAAGAAGAACAAATACAATTAAAAGTTAAACAAATTGAGAAAAAAATGACTTCTCCCGATTTTTGGAGTAACACCCAAAACGAAAGGGAATTACAAGATTATAAAAAATATAAAAGTATAATTGAGGAATACGAAAGCCTGAAAAGTGAATATCAACAGGCAGTTGAGCTCCAAGATATTCTTACTCCCGATGATGAAGAGTATTCCGATCTTGAAAAAGATATCCATGATCTTTCGGAGAAAGTTGAAGATCTGGATATCCGATTATTGTTCCGGAATCAAGAAGACCAAAGCAATACGATTATAACTATTCATTCAGGAGCCGGTGGAACCGAATCTCAAGATTGGGTTCAGATGTTATTTCGAATGTACAGTCGTTTCTGTGAAAGAAAAAAATTTGATGTAAAAGTAACTGATGTTTTAGAGGGAGAAGAAGCTGGCTTAAAACACATTACTTTTTTAGTACAAGGTCAATATGCTTACGGTTACCTAAAATCAGAAAGTGGGATCCATCGACTGGTGAGAATTTCTCCCTTTGATGCCAACCGAAGGCGTCATACAACTTTTGCCTTGGTAGATGTTATTCCCGAGGTAAGTGAAGAAATTGACATTGAAATTAACCCACAAGATTTAAGAATTGAGACTTTCCGAGCTGGAGGTCGTGGTGGACAGCATGTGAATACAACCGATTCGGCGGTGAGAATAGTTCATCTTCCCAGTGGTTTGATTGTTCAATGCCAGAATGAACGTTCACAGCATCAAAATAAAGCGGTTGCGATGAGAATTTTACGAGCTAGACTTTATGAACTCATGAAAAAAGAGCATGAAGAGAAAATTTTGGAAATGAAGGGTGAGCAAAAGGAAATAGCTTGGGGGAATCAAATTCGGAGTTATGTCTTTCAGCCCTATAGTATGATTAAAGACCATCGGACTAACTATGAAGTTGGTAATGTTCAAAGAGTTATGGATGGAGAAATTGATGATTTTATCGATGCTTATCTTCGAATGGATTGGCAAGGACAGGTTTAGGTGTAAATATCATGAAAGTTTACGCTTTGGTAGGTCCAACCGGAACAGGTAAAAGCTATCGAGCTCCTCATATCGCTCAGAGATATGGGATTGACTGCATTATTGACGATGGACTATTAATTTCCCAGGGGAGCATTATCGCTGGAAAATCCTCCAAAGCAGAAGTAAGTAAGATTAAAGCAGCAAAAATTGCGGTATTTTATTTTACTGATCATCGTCAACAAATTATTGACGCCTTAAAAGAAATTCATCCCCCTAAAATAATGATTTTAGGTATTTCTCTGGCTATGGTGGAGAAAATATGTGAGCGTTTGCAGCTTCCTTATCCATCTGAAATTGTAATGATTGAAGACATTGCTAGTCCTGAAGAAATAGAAAATGCCCTTCAAGCTCGGATTGGAGAAGGGAAACATACCATTCCAGTTCCTTTGGTTGAACTTAAGAGAAATTTGTGGGGAAATATTGTTGATACTATTCCAGTGAAAGTTTGGGGTTGGTTTTATTCTTCAAGAGAAAAGACTGTGGTTCGGCCACCTTTCAGTTATTTAGGCAAGTTGATTGTTTCAGAAAGTGCTTTACGATCTATCATTTTAGTTCTTTTAACTAACCTCCCCTGGATTGAAAAAATTAATGATATTTTGTTACATAAAGTTGAGTCTCATGTTAATGTTAGGATAAGTTGTGTTTTTAAAAATTATTCTCAATTAGTCCAAATCTGTGCTTTTATACAGAGGTATTTAAAGGAGAAAGTAGAACATCTCAGTGGGGTTGAACTGATCGAAGTTAATATCGACATCGATCAAATCACTTTAATTAAAAATGGAGATGTTGTTGTGAAACAGATAACGAAGATTAAAAAGCCATCGCGGTCTGAGAAAGTAAGAATTGCTTCTTCTCGAAAATGAAGCTGATTCATTTCTAAAAAAAGATGGGATTGGTTATAAACTTACTGAATTATTTAAAAAACTGGTAGGGTCAAATTTATGTCCAGAAAAAAAATGGAAGAGCTCATTACCTCTCTAGAAAATAAAAAAGAAAAAATTCTTCTGGGTGGAGGAAAAGTTGCAATTGATAAGCAGCACAATAGCGGAAAACTAACTTCCCGAGAAAGGATTTTTCTTTTACTTGACGAAAATAGTTTTGAAGAAACCGATCTTTTTATCGAGCACCGTTCAACCCGTTTTGGAATGGACGAAAAAAAGCCACCAGCTGATGGCGTTGTAACTGGTTATGGAACTATCGATGGAAGGCCGGTATTTATATACTCTCAGGATTTTACCGTTATGGGTGGATCTTTAGGCGAAATGCATGCCCAAAAAATATGTAAAATTATGGACATGGCATTGAAAGTCGGAGCCCCTATTATTGCAATTAATGATTCGGGAGGGGCACGGATCCAAGAGGGTATTGACTCCCTATCCGGTTACGGTCAAATATTCTATAGGAATACTTTAAATTCAGGCATTGTTCCTCAGATAGCAATAATAGCTGGTCCTTGTGCAGGAGGGGCAGTATATTCTCCAGCTCTTATGGATTATATTTTTATGATTCAAGGGACAAGCAAAATGTTTGTAACCGGTCCTCAAGTTGTAAAAGCAGCAACCGGCGAAGAAGTCACTGCTGAAGAATTGGGTGGTGCCCATACTCATGCTACCAAAAGCGGGGTTGCCAGTTTCGTATCCAGAAACGAAGAAGAGTGTTTCTTTGAAGTGAAAAAGCTTCTTTCATACCTTCCGTCCAATAATGCCGAAGAACCACCGGTTGGCGAGTGCCAAGACCCAGTTGATCGAAAAAACTCCTCCTTTTTAGATATTGTGTCTACCAATCCCAATCGACCTTATAATGTTAAAAAAATCATTGAAGGTTTAGTTGATCAAGATTCTTTTTTTGAAATCCAAAAAGATTTTGCAAAAAATTTAATCATTGGGTTTGCTCGAATGAATGGTCATACTGTGGGAATAGTAGCAAATCAACCCTATCATCTGGCTGGATGCTTGGATATCGATTCGGGTGACAAGGCGTCTCGGTTTATTCGATTTTGCGACGCTTTTAATATTCCTCTGGTTACGCTTGTCGATGTTCCGGTNNGTAATCAAGAGTTTGGAGGAATCATCCGACATGGAGCAAAGATTCTCTATGCATACTCAGAAGCCACCGTTCCAAAGATTACGGTAATAATGCGCAAGGCATATGGTGGTGCTTATTTAGCTATGTGTTGTCGCGATCTTGGAGCCGATTTGGTATTGGCCTGGCCTACTGCTGAAATTGCTGTAATGGGCGCTGAGGGGGCGGTTAATATCATATTTCGAAAAGAGATAGAAGCAGCTTTAGATGCTCAAATTGAAAGAGAGAAATTGCTTGAGGAATACCGTCAGGAATTTTATAATCCCTATGAAGCTGCCAAAAGAGGGTATGTCGATCAAGTTATTGATCCTCAAGAAACTCGGCTAAAAGTTATTCGAGCTCTTGAAATTTTTTGGTCAAAAAGAGTTACAGGAAAGGGAAAAAAGCATGGGAATATCCCAGTTTAAGATTGAACCCGAAGTTAATCCTCAAATAATAGCCGCAGTGATAGCTGCGGTCCTCCAATATGAGCATGACGAACAACTGGGTGAAATAATTGTGAAAAATAGCTATATCCAACAAAAAAATAAAGGGTGGAAAAATTTGTGTCTTCAAGAAAATTGTTGGGGTTTATCGCGTTTTAGATATTAATTTCCATAGCAATGAAAGTAAAATCTCAAAAACGAGAACGTTTAATCTCGTTATTCCATAGGGCCAAAAGGAGTGAAAACACCTATATAAAACNNGTGGCAATCTCATTTAGTATTTTTTAAAATAATTAAAAGATGAGATCCTCACGCCCTCAAGAAACCAGGGTTCAGGATGACACCTTTATAATCGTTCATGTCTTTTCAGGATAGAAGGTATTGTATTATTAATGGGGAGGAGTTTCGGTATGCGTAAATTCAAAGTCCGGGTCAATGGTGAAGAGTTTGAAGTTGAAGTCTCTGAAGTTAATGAATCCCGGGAAGGTGGGAAAATTCAAGTCGAAAAGATCAAAAGAATTCCTCGTGAAATTACTCCAACAAACGCTCCTATGCAAGTGACAACAGTTCTTAGGGCTCCCATGCCTGGAAGAGTTTTGTCAGTACAAGTGAAAAAGGGTGAACGAGTTTCAGGAGGACAAGTGGCAATAATTTTAGAAGCCATGAAAATGGAAAATGAAATTCAAATTGAGAATGAAGGAGTTGTGACCCAAGTCTTTGTTGAAGAAAACGATACTGTAGATACCGGTGATCCATTATTGGAATTCGAGGAAAATCCGAGGGACATCTCATGAGAAATTCAAAATTCCTTCTCCTCATCGCAATCATCTGTGCTCTAATTGGAGCGCTGATGGTACTCCCTACACGAATAAAGAACGAAGCAGCCATGAAAGAAATCGAAGTTGTTTGCGATTGGCAGGACATTGAAGTCATATCACTCCGTTTAGGAAAATCAGTTGAGGAAACCTTAGACGAGTTGAAACAAGCAGGAGTAAGTGTTATTGGTGTAAGTGATTATGATTTAAAAAATCTTCAACAATTAGGAAAGGTACTGCCAGTTGCCGTTGATCATGAATATCAATCTCTTCTTCGTTATTTTTATGTTTCTAATAATTCTTTAAAAGAAACGATTATCCACCAGTTAAGCATTTTAGGTCGTACTCCAATCGAAATTTCCCCGAATATTATTGGCTTAAATATTTCCTATGAAGAAGAAGATAAGATAGGTTTGGGTTGGGATAATAACCTTGTGCAGCTTTTAAAAGATAAGGGGTTTCGAATTATACTTCGTCCAAGAAACTGGCAAGGAATTACTCCAGAAATCTTAAAAGACATTCTTTCCGACCCGATTTATGATCAAGCAGATGGTTTAATATTCTTTGGTGACCAAGTACTTGGAAATGGAAATTCAGAATCTTTGATGGAAATGGCCAACTTCCTTGAAAAGCAAAAGCTATTCTGGGGATACACAGAATTCGTAGGACAAAAAGGAGAAACAATCCTTGCTCGTCTAGCTCCAGGACAAACCATTCGAGTTCATAGTATTCCCCCCGATGAAATAAAGAACTATACTTCCCTCGAGGCTCGAGAAAGATTTCTTCGAGCTGCGAAAGAACGGTCGGTCCGTCTTCTTTATGTGCGATTTTTTATCGAACCGTCAATAAACCTTTGGGAGAAAAATTATTCCTATCTCACCGCGTTATTTTCTGATATTAAATCCAGTGGATTTACCCGCGGAACAGTTTATCCCCTAACTCCTTTTGAACCTCCCTTGATTGCCTCAGTATTTTTTTCACTTTCGGTGGCAATTGCTTTTGCGCTGCTCTATAGTTACTTTTTACCAGGAAAATGGATAATTCTCATTATAAGTTTATTTGTATTGTTGGGAACACTTTTCCAGGATAAAATGTTGAACCTGAAAATCATTGGTGTTCTTTCTGGCATTGCTTATCCAAGTTTGGCCGTTTTTTTCCTGATTGATGGGTTTCGGTCAAAAAAGAATCTATTGGTGTCAATACTTACCGCATTTTGTACGGTATTTGCCGGTGGGCTGGTGGTTTCCTGTGGTCTTTATCAGTGGCTATATGTCCTTCGGATTGAGCAGTATTCAGGAGTAAAAACCTCATTGGTCATTCCTATAATTTTAGTTGTTCTTTATCTTTTCAGGTCAGGTTATCTGAACCGGAGTATTCATTCGGTGGTTTTGGGGACCTTAAAGCGTTATGAATTTGTTATTTTAGTGATTCTTGCTGGGGGATTTGTGGT
>DPKX01000300.1 GCA_003542295.1 Candidatus Atribacter hydrocarboniphilus | reverse complement strand
GCTTTGTCGGTCAAATTCGTACTCGTTTAGGTATCTCCGGTCAAGAAATGAACGGACCTCAAACTGTCGCTGCTGCTTTTATGGAGTTAGTTGGTCTAAAAAGAACCAAATAAATCAAAAGAGATCACTCGGTTTTGATATACAAAAACTCAAAAACATAGAGTGGAATTTTTTTGGGATTAATGGTTTGAGCAGTCGGATTAAAGCGTGCAATTGGCTGAGGTTTATCGGTTTGGTTTAAGAATTGTAGACGTTCAACTAATGATTCTTTGAGAAGAACTTTTATTTCTTCTATGGTTTTTGACCGAACCTCTAAATCAACAATATCAGGGAAACAGGCATAAAATTCCTTTTCTCTTTTTTCTACCACTGCCCAATATCCCATTTTTCATCCCCTCCCTTCAATCAAAATATTAACTTAAACCAGTGAATTTCCGCTGGTTGATGTTTGATCTCTTAAAGAAAAATCTATGGTTACTTTAATTATACAAAAATTTAATCTTTATGGCGAAACCATTTCAGTTATTGTTATCAATAAATAACTTTTACTCCAAATCTTTCTATCTTTAATGGTACAATATTGAAAAAGTATTCTTGGCTTGGTTAAAGGAGGTTACCTATCAATGTTCAAATTTGGAGTTGATACCTTTATTTGGAGTGAAGCTTTCTCAGAAAAAGACCTTTGGGTTATTCCGAAAGCCAAAGAACTTGGTTTTGAAGTGTTGGATATTTCTATCAGTAAACCGGATAGTTTCCCCACCCAACTGGTCAAAGAAAAGATTCAAGAAACCGGCCTCGAAGTGGTCACCACCACCACTCTGAACAAAGAAACCAATCTGATCTCTGACGATCCTGCCATTCGAAAAAACGGCATTGAATTCATGAAGAAAATGGTTGATATCAATGTTGAGCTGGGGTCTCGAATCATCGGGGGAGTGGTCTATGCTGCCTGGGGATACTTGAGTGGGAAACCACGAACCCAACAAGAATGGGACTGGTCGATTGCCAGCATGAAAGAGATTGCTCAGTATGCTCAAGAGAAGAGCCAAATCGCCGTCTGTGTTGAACCGGTGAATCGTTTTGAAACCCATTTCTTAAACATTGCCGATGATGCAGTCCGCTATTGTCAGGAAGTTGGCTATGATAATATTAAAGTCCATCTCGACTCCTTCCACATGATTCGGGAAGAAACCAGCTTTCGTGAAGCAGTGAAAACCTGTGGGAAGAAATATTTGGGCTATGTCCATGTCTGTGAAAACAACCGAGGAATTCCCGGAACCGGTCTAGTCCCCTGGAAAGAATTCTTTCTGGCTCTCAAGGATATCAACTACACTGGACCGTTAGTCATCGAGTCCTTTGATCCCAGTTTTGAAGAGCTCAACCGTCAGTGTGCCATCTGGAGAAAATTGGCTGATTCTGGAGAAGAATTAGCGGTTCAAGGGTTGAAGCATCTCAGGGCAGTCGCCAAGGAGATTGGAGAATAAAACCATGGCAAAGGAAGAGCCCTCTTTCGACTCGTTTCGAATTTCAATGCTTGATTGAGGGCTTTCTCTACCAAGCTCTTGTCCCACTTCTAAAATGATTATCAATCGTGGAACGTTTTTCCAAGTTTGTCGATTTCGCTTTCTATAAAAGTTTTCATAGCTTTTAGCATTTCAATTCGAGCTAGGGAAAGATGATTTCGCACTTCCTCGCTGACTTGTGGTCCAAAAAAATTGGTGAGAGGACTAAAAAAAATCTCCTCAAACATTTCTCTCATATTTTCTTTTTCTTTACTCATCTTAATAAACCTATCCTTTTTTTAACTGCCTTTCTAATAAAAACTGGGCATCTCTATCACTCTTAATCGCTTGAAAGTCAATAACAAACGCCCCGCTTGACTCCATATTCGACATTAAGCGCCGAAGAGCTTTATCGGTTCCAAACAAAGAGGGTCGAACATAAGCAACCATTTTCTTTCCCTCCAACCCAGCTACTCCTTTTAAAAAGTTTACCACCTCCGGAGAAATCTTGCCACCAAAAGCACTGACTACCGACGCACCAACAAAAATCACATCATATGGCCTTAAATTAATAGGTGAGGATACATCCTCGATTTCAATAGCTTTTACGGTATGACCTGATTTTTCAAAAGCATTGATCATGTACCGTGTGCTTTGTTGTAAGGCTTTGTCTTTCCCGAGATAAACGAAAGCAACTCTCAACCAATTAGACACCTCTCTTTCACAATACCCTATTCATAGTTTAAATATTTCAACATCTAAAAAACCTTTAATCGTCGGATAAAGATTATGGTTTGAAAAGCTGAACCAGTGCTCAAGCGAATTGATTTTAAAAAATGATCCCCTTCAGCAAAAAACCTTTATATCCTTATTATAATCAAAAACGCAAGTCTATGTCCACGAAAAAAGATTGAAAAATTTATAAACGAACTTTTCAACTCTTTTTCTATCTGAGGATTCCTAACTCATTTTTTTTGGCAAAGAAGCGTATTCCAATTATTCTTCTGGTTTGAATGCATTATTTCAAGAGAAACCATACCAACAACCTTTTCAATACGAGAGTCATCCTCTGCTTGAAAACCCGATAATACTAAATAACCAGTAACAGGAAGCATATTGCTCAGGAGGGGTAAATTTTCTAAAATAAATTCGGCTCCAATATTCACTACGATAAAATCAAAAGAACCTTGCACGCTGGAAAGTTCACTGGTTTTCGCTTGAATCCGCTCAAAAGGGACTTGATTTAATGCACAGTTGCGTTTTAATTCTTCCATGGCCAAGGGATCAATATCAATAGCAGTAACATCTCCAGCCCCAAGACGAATAGCTAAAAGAGAGAGTATCCCTGATCCCATACCCACATCTAAAAATTTCATTCCCGGTTTAAAAAATTGAGATATGAATTCCATACAGGAAAAAGTTGTTGGATGATCACCGGTCCCAAATGCATAAGCAGGATAAATAACCAAATCTATCATTGAAGGAATTGCTGGTTCCCAAGGAGGACGAATGACAATGGCTTCATTTACAACTATCGGCCTAAAGCGTTTGCGCCATTCTTCAGCCCAATTTTCATCAGGTTCTTCTTCACATTCTGCTGCAACGATGTATTCTGGAAAGGTCCCCTCTGGCCAATCTCGTAGATAAGCAACTATGGTTAAGCTATCTTTCTCCCAGAAGCCGTAAGGTTCCTGATCTTTAAACCACAAATAAACCTGCTCGCGATAGGACTCATGCTTTATTCTCAAAGTGAGTTTCTTCCAAATCCGACTCATTTTTATTCCTTTCGGCTACGACTAATAAACCTGAAGCAGAGCGGGCACCAACCCCCAGCACCTCAAATTGAGAGTCATACTCTTGGCAAATTCCCAAAAATTGTTGGTAAGCTTTCTGGTTATTAATGATGCGCTGTAAAGTCTTCGTTTTTAATAATCGGGCTAATGTCCCGGTTGCCATTACTCGAATTGGCCGAAAATTTTGTTCGATAACCATATCCATCAGCTCTTTAGGTAGAAAAGCATGAAGTGGGGGGAAAATATATTGATTCAAAAAAGAAATCCGGTTCTCAATCTTTTGCAACTTTTCCGGGTGGTCCCAATTGCCTTTTTCTAAAAAAGATTGAATATGATTTAAGGAGCCGGTCCAGCCCATTTCCAACTCAATTGCTATCGGGAGCTGACCCAAACGATTAACCACCGAAATAATAACTCTTTTTCGACTCACCCGGCATATTTCATGTAAAGCTTGGGAATGTTCAGGATAGGCATAAGATATTGGTGCATCTAAACAGAGGACTAAATCAAAACATTGTTCGGGAAATTGATGGAGATTTTGTACTCTTCCTTCAACAAAATTTATTGAATGTATTCCACTTTTTTGGGCTAAATTCCTTGCCTCTTGCAGCATAGCCGTAGAAATATCTAAAAGGGTTAGTTCACATCCTCTTCGAGCTATTTCTAAACCATATCGACCATATCCCCCTCCAGCATCAAGAACTTTCATTCCAGAATGTAAATAAGGTTCGATTTCCAGCCAGACTAAATCGGTATGAACTTTTTTTTCAATATTCCTTTCTCTCCGCTTTTCTTTTCTCACTCCGGCATTCCAATACATTCGGTGTTGAGTATCTCTCTCCATATATCCTTCCAATGTATATTTAATGAAAATCTATCCTATCCTGTAAATACACGGGCATGATAAATCAAGCCTCTACAAGAGATTTTTAAAAAAGGTGCCATCCGGATTGGTGCTTTTC
>DPKX01000185.1 GCA_003542295.1 Candidatus Atribacter hydrocarboniphilus | reverse complement strand
TGACACAGTCTGATTGCGAGGAGCATAGCGACGTGGCTATCTCATTTAGAAAGTGTTTTTTGTATAAAATAATAAAAGATGAGATCCTCACGCGGGAAAGCATCGCTCAGGATGACGGATTAAAAAATTCATTTGATGGTATTTTCAGGATAGAGGTTTGATTCATAAGGTCCGTTAATGGGTTTACAGGATTGATTATTTCAGTAAAATTATGAAAGTTAATAATCACCTATGGAAGGAGATTATATGATTTACATCGTCAACGATTCTCAAGATCCATATTTTAATTTAGCAAGCGAAGAATATATCATGAATACATTTCAAGATGACGAAAAATACTTGATGCTCTGGCAAAACCGGCCATCAATCATCATCGGAAAACACCAAAACACCATTGAAGAAATCAACACTGAATTTGTCCAAACCAACAATGTCGCCGTGGTGAGAAGATTATCCGGTGGAGGAGCCGTATATCATGATTTAGGCAATCTGAATTTTACGTTTATAGTAAAAGTATCAGACAATTCGTTGGATTTCGATTTTAAAAAATTTACTGAACCAGTGGTTACCGCCTTGAATCGGATGGGGATTCCTGCTGAATTCAATAGCCGAAATGATTTGTCTATTGAAGGAAAAAAGTTTTCCGGAAATGCGCAATATATCCGAAAGGGAAAATGTCTTCATCACGGGACCTTGCTGTTTAATACCAACTTAGATCACCTAGAAATGGCACTGCGGGTATCAAGCGATAAGATAGAATCAAAAGGGATTAAGTCTATTCGGAGTCGGGTTACCAATATTTATCCCTATTTAAAAAGCCCTTGCTCGATAGAAGAATTTAAAAATTTACTTATTAATCAATTTAGTTTAATAAATGAAAAGATTCAGTCGATATATTTCAGTGAAAATGACCGTACACAAATCGAGGAACTAGCCAATAGCAAATACCAAACCTGGGATTGGAATTATGGTGAATCACCCTATTTTACGATTAAAAAATCTCAACGCTTTGAATTTGGTAAAATCGAAGCCTGGCTGGATGTGAATCAAGGGATAATCAGACAATGCAAATTTTATGGTGATTTTTTTGGGAGGGAAGATAAGGCTGATATTGAAAATTTATTGATTGGTAGCCGCTATGAGAGGAATGATATCGCTTTTAGATTACGGGATGTTCAGATTGGAAGCTATTTTCATGGATTAAATACCGAGCAGCTTATCAAACTTTTGATTTCTTAGTTGATAAAGAGAGGAGTATGAATATGATTCGAACCAAATTGAGCAAGGTTAAAGAAATCAGGACCCCGCACGGGAAAAAGGTACGCTGGCTGATTTCAAAAGAAATGGGCGCTCCTCATTTTGAAATGAGACATTTCACCATCACCGATGAGAGCCAACCCTCAGAAGAGGCTCATCCCTGGGAACATCAGGTATACGTTCTTTCAGGAGAAGGAATCATTAAAAGTGGAGATACTGAAATCAATGTCGAATCGGGAGATGCTATTTATATTGCTCCCAATGAACCACATTTAGTTCAAAACCTCCCTCAACAAGAATTTACTTTTCTTTGCATCATCCCGGCTGGATGCGAAGATCGAGTGAAGGAGCAATGATTTTTTTAATTTACTCGAAAGAAAAATCAAAAATTTTGGAAAATTATTGTTTGGTACACCTGCATTCTTTTTGGTTACAGTTGTAAAAATTGAGTTTTAGGGTCAGGAGGGAGAATGCCATATCTCCCTATTCATCTTAGCTGGTCTTATTCAGCAGAAAAAATTATCAACACTGGAGCAGCTGAAACGAGAGCGGCATTAATTGGAAATTTGAGAACAGTTGTTGATGAAGCAGATGTAATTCAAGGAATCGATCAGACCACAGAAGACGACCTTTTTTATCTCAAGTTATGGAAAAGGAAAGAATTAATGGAAAAGAAAAATATCCCGATTAAAACCATCATTATTCTTATGTTTGTAATACTGATGATAACAATTTTCGCCCTCATCGGATATATCGTCTATTCAAACTGGTTGTCTTCAATGAAACAAATTATAACCATTATGGTGAAAGATTTGAATGATGAGATTTATCATCAGGTGGATACCTTTATACATTTACCCGAACACATCAACCAGGTTAATAAAAGTATCATCGAGAATGGCATTGTTGATTTAAGGAATGTAGTAGAAAGGGAAAGATTTTTTGTTGGGGTATTGGAGAACCACAGTTCACAATCGATCTATAGTTTTAGTTATGGAACTGAGCAAGGTGAGTATTATGGAGCCCGAAGAAATGCTAATAATGTCATTGAGATAATGAGAAATGATGCCAGTACCAACGGACACTCCTGGTATTATTCGATTACTGAAGATAAAACTGCAGGTGAACGAGTGGTCGATGCTGGAAAATTTGACCCCCGGACCCGAGATTGGTATAAAGCAGCGAAAGAAGCAGGGAAAGCAGTATTTTCACCGATATACAAGCATTTTGTAATGAATGACCTAACCGTATCGGTTGCTATACCAATTTATAATAAGGAGAGGGAATTACAAGGAGTATTAGGTTCTCATGTTACATTATCGAGAATCAACAACTATTTGCAGGACATTGTCCAGGATAAAAATGCTTATGCTCTTATTGTCGAGAAAGAGACCGGTTATTTAGTTGCAAACTCATTCGAAATGGCTAACTTTACACTTCTTGAAGATGGAAGCGCAAAAAGAGCCACGATTCAAGAAATAGAGAATCAAGCCATATCCCAAGCCCGAGAAAAATATAATATCGCTGAAAACAGGAGTTTCGAAGTTGAAACCGGAGAAGATCGATTATTTGTTAACGTTTTAGAATTTAAAAAAGAAGGATTAGATTGGCTCATTTTAACCGCTATACCGGAAAGTTTATTCTTGCCAGTAGTAATAGAAAATATGAGATTATCCTTGATTCTGGCGATCATAGCTGTATTAGCATCATTACTTATCTACTATAAGGTCGTCAAGAGTTACTTGAAACCTATTGAAAGTTTAATCGAGGCCACCGCTCAATTTTCTCATGGCGACTTCTCCAAGAGGGTCCCTATTATGAGAAATGATGAAATAGGAGGAATTTCGAGGTCATTTAATGAGATGGCAGATACTTTGCAGACACTTTTTTATTCTATGGAAGTTCAGGTGAAAAAACGGACCCATGAGCTGGAAGAAGCGAATAATGCTTTGAATGAAAGTAAAGATCAACTGTACCTAATTTTAGATTCAACAGCCGAGGGAATCTACGGTATCGATAAGAATGGTAATTGTATATTTTGTACAACAAGCAGCTTGAAGATGTTGGGCTATAAAAGTCATGATGAACTGATTGGGAAGAGTATGCATTGGCAGATTCATCATAGTTATCGAAATGGAACGTCGATGTCCATCGAAGACTGCAAGATTTTTAAAGCATTAAAAACTGGAAAGGGTACCCATGCTGATGATGAAGTATTTTGGAAAGCCGATGGAACCAGCCTTGCCGTTGAATACCATTCCTATCCTCAGTTTAAAGATGGAGAGTTGGTTGGTACTGTAGTAACCTTTTTGGATAATACTGAGCGAAAAAGAAATGAAGACTATATTAAATATTTAAGTTACCACGACTCGTTGACAGGGCTTTATAATCGTATGTTTTTTGAAGAAGAAATGATGAGGTTAAATACTGAAAGAAGCCTTCCTTTATCAATCATATTCGGCGACGTTAATGGGTTGAAATTGACTAACGATATCTTTGGCCATGCTGCCGGTGATGAGCTTTTGAGGAAAACCGCTGAGATATTAAGAAAAGTTTGCCGGGAAGAAGATATTATAGCTCGAATGGGTGGAGATGAATTTGCAATTTTACTGCCTAAAACCAGCGCTCAGGTTGCTCTGAAAATTATTGAGAGGATAAAAAATGAATTTTCAAAAGAACCTATTGGTGTCATTAAATACAGCATGTCAATGGGATATGATACCAAGGTCAAGATGGGCAAGAGTATCGAAAGAACTATGGAAAATGCTGAAGACATGATGTACAAGGAGAAAATGCTCAACCGGAAAACCATTGATTCCGGTATGATTCAAACCATAATTGAAACCTTGCACAATGTCAGTGAGCGAGAAAAGCAACATTCGATCAACGTGAGCGAATTATGTCAAAAAATCGGTCGAGCAATGAAGTTACCCGAGCCGGAAATTCGAAAACTGAAAGAAGCCGGGTATTTACATGATATCGGGAAAATAGTCTTAGATAATAAAATTCTCAAGAAAGAAGAGAAATTAACCGAAGAAGAAAAAAAAGAAATGCAACAACATCCAGTTGTTGGGTATAGGATTTTAAATTTGTTTGGCGAAACACTGGATTTAGCTGAGGGCGTTTTGCATCACCATGAAGGGTGGGATGGATCGGGTTATCCAAAGGGCTTGAAGGGTGAATNNAAAATTGGCAAGGATTATTAAAGTTGCTGAGAGTTACGATTCGATGGTAAACAAGCATCAATACCATCATATGAAGAAGGAGGAAGCCTTAAAAGAAATTGAAGCAAAATCAGGAATACTCTTTGATTCTGAAATTGTGGAGATATTTGTTCAGATGATGAAGGACAACCAACCGTCACCATCTGAAGAATAAAGGTGTATTTTTAAAAAATGGAAGGCTTTACCAATCCATTTTGGTGATAAAAATTTTTTCCTCATTTTTCCTCGACTGGCTACGATAGAAGAAGATAAATTATAATATATAGGATTGTATCGATTGAAAAAAAATTAGCGATAAATTTTTAACCAAGGAGAACGACTACTATGAGGGATCAAGTTGTTCGAGCTATACGGAGAGAACATCCCGACTATGTTCCTTTGATCATCTGGAATCAAGACTTTGATCAATCAGATATTGTTTACGGTGAAATTCAGAAACATTTTTTAGGAGAAAAGCGAAATTATTCGGAGTGGGGATTTTATTGGTCGAGAAAAGATGAGACCATGGGCCAACCGCGAGAGCCCTTGATAAAAGATTGGGATGAGATCGATAAACTCGAACCACCACCCTTAGACTTACCCGGTCGATTTGATGATCTTTTAAAAACGAAAGAGACCTATCCAGAAAAATTTCTTATGGCCAGTTTGGCTTTATCGGGATTTACCACCATAACTTTTTTGGCTCGTTTCGAGGAGGTATTGATTCATTTATCCACCCCATCTCGACAGTTGAAGCGATTGATCGATGTAGTATTTAGTTTTGAAGAAAATCTAATAAGGGAAGCCTCGAATTGTGGTGTGGATGCTATTGCTTTTTTGGATGATTGGGGCTCACAAAACGGTTTGATGATTTCTCCTGATCAGTGGAGGAAAATTTTTAAACCTCGATACCAGAAACAATTTGATTTAGTTCACCAACAAGGGATGTATGTTTATTTTCATACTTGCGGATATATTTACCCGATCATTGCAGATTTTATCGAGATTGGTGTCGATGTTCTCAATATCAGCCAACCCAATCTCTATAATATTCCCCAATTGGGAAGAGATTTTGGGGGACAGGTTTGTTTTTGTTGTCCAGTGAGTTATCAAACTACCGGTATATCTGGAAACCCTTCAGAAATTGAACAATATACTAAATACTTATTCGAACACCTAGGTAAGTTTGATGGAGGCTTGATCGGTTATGCTGAAGAATATCACTCGATTGGAATGAGCGAGGAGAATTATCGGGCCAGCATTCGAGGATTTAAGAAATTACGCTATTCATAAAGAAAAGAGGCAACCCTTTTTTAAATTAAAAAAACGAGGTCATTGATATGATTGCTGTTTCACCGGAAGCTGCCTATTGGGTGGCGATTGCTCACCTACCAAATTGGAGCAGAGAAAAAATCAATGATTTTTTTGACCGCTTATTGAGGAACCGTTTTGCTTTTCATGATTTTTTTGCTTTGAAGCCCGAAGAATGGGAAAGTCTTTTTCATCTTTCCCAAGAAGAAATAACCGTTCTTCAGTCGGTACAAGAAAAACTTCCGTATTATACCACCATGACCCAAAAAATCTCTGAACAAGGCTTTGATATCATTCCGGTTCATTCCCGGTTTTATTCCGTGCATTTACGAGAAAAGCTCGGAAAATCTCATGCTCCAACTCTCTTTTACACCAAAGGGAATACCGCTCTTTTTAATACAACGGCAGCATGTATTTTAGGTTCGAACCGCGGTTCTGGAAACGGGCTGATATTTATCCAGAACCTCATACGCCGTTTCGTTCAAGAAGAGGTTGCTTTGATAACCAGCCTTGAACCTGGTTATCATCGTTATATTCTCAATCTATGCCTCCAATTTGGAGGGCGGTCTTTAGTTATTTTAGACCAGGGAGTACTTTCTTTAAAAAGACCACTGGATGATTTCGACCAGTATCTCATTAATGGCCAAGTGTTATTCTTCAGTACTATCTTTCCAAAAAATAACAACGGAAAGAAATGGGCTTTACAGCGGGATTTGCTACAATATGGATTAGCTAAAGATATCTACATTGCTGATGCGCTTGAGAAAAGGCAAATATGGAGGTGGATCCTGAGAGGATTGAGTCAAAATAAAACCTTTTTTGTCAGATATCCCGAAGAAAATGAAAAAAGCGCCAATCGTTTTTTCATTGCGAATGGCGCGGTTCCGGTTGATCTCAATGGAAGAATTATCAATAATCTGACTGATTAATAATTACAGGAGGTTTAACTTATGGTGTATCCAAGAACCAAATTTCTCTCTTTTGTCTGGATAATTTCCTTGATGGCCTTATTAGTGATGATGTTAAGTTTTCCGGTTAATGGTAAGGAACTTGTCGTCCTTCCCCAAATTGAACCCAATGATAATGATTTAATCTCGGCCATAATCAATCGAAAAGCAGAACGGCAGTTTTCAGCCGAACCTGTAGCGCTGAAGGACTTGGCTATGATTCTCTGGGCGGGAAGTGGAATGAAAAGCCCCCAAATTGATAGCGTTTCACATGCTACTCGAACCATTCCTTCAGCCATGGGAATCTATCCCATCGGTGTATATGTATTTGCCTTACAGATTGAAGGCCTTCCATCTGGCATTTACCTGTACTTGCCGGAAAAACATGCCCTTCGAGAAATTCCGAGCGTCAATGTAGCTGAGGCATTAGCCAAAATTACCAATCAAAGAGCAGTGCAGAATGCCTCCCTGGTTTTTTTAATCGCTTTTCATCAAGAAAAATCTTCCCGAATAAATGAAAAATTTGCTTACTTTGAAGCCGGTGAGGTGGCTCAAAATATCAGTTTGATGGCAGTAGATCGTGGATTGGGAAGCTATGTTATTGGTATGTATAACCAAGAAAAAATAATCGAGGTTTTTAAAGAAGAAAATATTGAACCGATTGTATTGATGGCGGTGGGAAAACCATTGCCATAAGGTGTGGAGTAAAGAAACCGCAGCCAAAGAGTCATTTCCTTCTTGACTGCGGTTTCTTTAATGATTTTTTATCGAATATAATCTTTAGAAAGAACCTCAATTTGATCAATTTTTTCTGGGCTATCGATTAGGAATCCACCGGTTTTCACGGTTGGCAGGAAACCATAGAGTTTGTATTGATAGAGGACTAATACTCCATAGAAACCAGCCAGATATTGTTGTGAATCAATGGCAGCGGTCATGTAACCCTCTTTTAATCCAACTAATGTTCCAGGAGTCATATCAAAACCACCAGCGATGACCTCACCAGGTTGTCTTCCAACTGCTTTTAAAGCATCGGTTATCCGATCGGTTACGATTCCGCCTAAACCTATCATAAAAGTTGCTTCAGGATGGGAAATAAGATAGGAAGTTAGCCTTTGCTCAACGGTTGTCATTTCCAAGCCACCAGCATCAATGATTTCCGATGAAGTAATGCCGAATTCTCCCATCGCTTTTTTGACACCTTCGGAACGAACGACACCATACATCGCTCCTGGAACTTCAACTGACATCGCTACATGAGCTTGGCTCAGGTCTAATCCTTTCTTTTCCCCTTCCTCGAAGAGCCGTACCGCTAAATCATAACCAGCCTTAAATTCGTCCTGCCCAATATAGGTCAAACGTTTGTTTCCTCTGTCACCTTCGGTATCATCATTATCAATGGCCACTACTGGAATACCTTTGGCTAAAGCATCTTCAACTAATTTGTCCCAAACGGTATCATCGTTTATGACTAAGGCAATCCCATCGACATTCATAGCTATTGCTTCTTGCATCCTTTTCTGCTGAAGGGCAAGATCACCACCGACCAAATCGAAATCTACCCTACAATTGAGTAATTTGGCTGCATCCTCGGCTCCCTTCACGACTACCGCCCAAAAGGGGTCGTCTCCTCCATGAGTTACAAAGCGGAAATACAATTCTCCTGGTCCACTTTCCTGGGCATAGACTGCCGTTCCCAAAACCAAAGCCAACACAAGAAAGAGTGAAAAAACTATAAATTTTTTAAACATTCTTATCCCTCCAAAATCTATTAATAATTATTATTGTGCCATATTTTTCTTATTTTGCAAACTTAGAAATATGAAAAGTCTAAAAGACAATGTCAAGAAAGAGGGTCAAAATAAAGATGTCTCATTATTTTTTACAAAAGTATTCCCTTTTCTATATTTTAAAGCTTCGCTATAATAAATATATGTGTGGACGATTTGCCTTGATTCTTACTCCGGCAGAATTAGAAAAAATATTTGGATTGAGATTGGATGAGGAATTCAATCCCCGGTATAATATTGCTCCCAGCCAAACCGTGCCGGTAATCACTTATCAGGAAAAGGATAAAAAGAAAAAGATTTCCATCATGAAATGGGGGTTAGTACCGTCTTGGACCAAAGATTCCTCGATTGGAGATCGGATGATTAATGCCCGTTCCGAAACCATTCAGGAAAAACCCTCATTTCGCAGTGCCTTTCAGAGGAGAAGAGCGCTGATTCCTGCCAATGGTTTTTTTGAATGGAAGCGGGAAGAAAACACTAAAACTCCATATTTTATTGGAATGCAAGAAATGAAAGCCTTTGCTTTTGCTGGCTTATGGGAGCGATGGGTGCACGACAATAATTTCTTGGAAACCTTTACCATATTAACCACCGAAGCAAACGAACTGGTTCGTCCCATTCATGACCGCATGCCGGTAATTATGCCGGAAAATGATTACGATAGGTGGCTTAATCCTTCTACTGAGCTTTCTCATTTAATCCCCCTTTTAGCACCTTATCCCGAAGACAAAATGCAAGCATACCCCATATCGAAATTGGTGAATAACCCCAAGAACGATGGTCCTGAGATCCTTGAAAGAGCGGGATAGTGTTTAATACTCTTTTTTTAGAAATGACTTTTATACCATTTTATGGCATCAGATAAAGATGAAAATCCAAGATTCGACCTGCCATGGCAGGTCGCTTTATTAATCAGGCGTAATAAAGGCTGAGGAGGGCGAGGTGGGAGAGGGGGAGAAAAAAATTCAAAAGAATGAGAAGTGTACGCGGGAGAGCACCAATCCGGATGGCACCTTTTTTAAAAGTCTTTGGTAGGGGCTTGATTTATCATGCCTAAGTTAAATCCGTCATTCAGACTGTGTCA
>DPKX01000292.1:3201-3905 GCA_003542295.1 Candidatus Atribacter hydrocarboniphilus | reverse complement strand
AGAAGGGATATTTGGAAGGCGCAATAAAATCAAGGTTTTAGTTTTTGGCTTTATGAAGCCTTCTGGAGCCGGCGACCAGATTCGAACTGGTGACCTGTTGATTACGAATCAACTGCTCTGCCTGCTGAGCTACACCGGCATCCACGCAAATCAAAATACTACAATAGCTGCATTTATTCGTCAAGAAGAATCGGTTGGTGCTGTTGGTTAAAACCTTGGATTCGGGATGAAGATTGATAAACGATGGTATGAAAAATGGTGCGCAGTTCTTCACCTGGTTTCAGGCACAGCGCACGATTGAGCCGGATGACCTCATCTAAATCATCGGGAATGGCAGAATAGAGCTCCAAAGCCAGGTTGTAGGTTTTGCCATAAAAAGGGAAACCATAAAAACCGCGATAGACCGACCACATCAATAGGTATTTAAAAATATTGACATCCCATTGAAAACCAATACCAATCCCTTTGGAGAGATTAGTAATCCCATACCAACCATCTTTGAGATTTTTGATGTAAATATTAAAAGCCGTCTTCATTTCCGGGGTCATGACTTGGCTGAGGTCCACCTGATTTCCTCGCAAATCTTTCAAGTAAGGCCAATTGAATTCTTTATTGACCGGAAAAATACTGGTTCCAGAAAAATCCTCCTGATAAACCTGACCAATTACACCCTGAGGGAGATCAATGACACAGTTTTCATCGAG
>DPKX01000292.1:0-3061 GCA_003542295.1 Candidatus Atribacter hydrocarboniphilus | reverse complement strand
AACTTTCACCTCATAGGGTGTATCGGTAATAATCTCATACTTCCAAGGTAATAAAACCAATTCCCCATGAAAACCCATCGCTGCTCCCTTGTAATTGCTCGGGGTGCTGATATTCGGGATGATTTCCTGCCAGCCACCTTCATAAGTATCCATATAATTTCCCGCATCAAAACTCTTGGTTGGTAAGTTTGGATTCAAAGTGTTTACTTCAAGAGGGCTTCGCCACATAAAATCTATATCCATGGGCTTATAAAGCAGCTCAAAAACATCCGTCCCTTTGTCGACTAAAATACTAACCCGCAACTTCTCATTTTCAATGATAAGGGTTTTAAAACCATTCCAAATTATTTCCTGGACCCGACAACCGTAATTACGGTTATAATGATAAAAATTGGTATAGACCGGTTTGTCCATTCCCTTAAACCCCACTCGTTACAAATTGATAGTCTATTCAAAACCTGTAAAACATTTCACCTTTTCTTGATGGCTGGCTGATTAAATTCGATCAATACTTTCCATATTCAAGACCGGCTTCAGCAAAAGCCTGGATATTCTCATAAGGTGTTCCATCGAAGAAAAAGTCGCTGGTACAGAGAATCCAGTTTCCTCGCGGTTTTACTTTGTCGAGCAGCCATTTGACTTTTTCTTTTATTTCCTGGGGTGATGCCTGACGGAGGAATTCAACTTGATCGATATTTCCCCGAAGCGCCATATCGGGACGAATAATCCGCAGGGCATCATCAAGATTAACATCTCCAAACGGAGGAGTAGTTACATATCCCCACACATCAATCTCCAGGTCATTATATAAATGCATAATTTTTTGGGCATCTCCGCAGTTGTGGTACACCACAAAAGCTCCGGCTTCATGAATTTGCCGACAGAGTCGGTTTTCGTATTCCATGACATATTCCTGGAAAAACCGAGGTCCTACCCCGCTGGTGGCTAAATTTCCACCAATTTCTATTGAATCGGAACCGGCTGCAATCACTTCCTTTAAATGATTCATATTCCATTCCAGGAAAAACTCCATCATGGCTCGGTAAAATCCCTCATCAATCACCGGATCCATCATCATGTCTTCTAATCTACGAAATTGATTGAGAGTATTAAAAGCACCATGGGTAGCAACGTTTACCAGACCTTTATCCTTAAGCACTTTTCGAGCTTTACTGATTAACTCGCAATCGATAAATCGAGCTGGGGGAGCATATTTAGCAAATATTTCAAAATCCTTTTTATTCTCAATGATATATTTTTCAACAGCTAAAACGACCATATAGGTTGAACTCCGGTTGAAGCGCATGACCTGGGTTAAATTTCCACCCGGGGTCTTGACCAGGGTGGTTCGGAGTTGGTAGTCGGCATCACCTTCCTTGGTTATTGTCACTTCCCAATTTTCCGATGTGTTGGGAATATAGGAATCCCATAGCAGTCCGGGTGAAAAAAGTACATCAAAACCAAAGTAATCATGATAGGCTACAAATTTTTCGGCAACATCAAAATCCTGAGGGCTGAGAAAATGGTCAATATCCGGTTTATACTGAAACATTTCGTAAATGTTATTTAAGAAAATAAACGGTGAAACCGGTACTCGATCGGCTTTTTTTCCCTGAAAAGTGGTGATGAGTCTTTCTCGTGCATTCATTGGCTTATCTCCTCCGAATTCATTTTTTCAGATTTAAAAAATTTTTTATGGCTAAAAAGCTTGAATAATTACCAGTTCATCTTTTCATTGGTTTGAATTGCCTTTATCTCAAATTTGAATCGGATAATGACCTTTCTGATAGGCGGTATCAAATAGGGCAAGAATGTTTTGGGGTGGAACGTCTGCCTGAATATTGTGACCACCAGAAATGATATAGCCCCCACCTGGAGCCAAGGTTCTGATCTTATACCGGACTTCTTTGGTAACTTCTTCCGGAGTTCCATGGGGTATGATGGATTGATTGGAGAGGTTGGAGTAAAAAACCAATTTATTGCCAAATCTCTTTTTGATTTTTTCCGGATCCCCCATATCAAAAGCAGTTGCTTGCAAAGGATGAATGACATCAATTCCAGCTTCATATAAGTCTTCCATAGCCCAAAGGACTGAGCCACAGGAATGCAAAGCAATTTTTGCTTGGGTTTTAGATTTTACAAAATGAGTAAATTCTTTATAACGTGGCATAAATAATTTTTTAAATATTTTTGGGTTCATTATCGGACCTGACTGCATTCCCCAATCATCGCCCATCCAAACCAATTCGATATACTCACCAACTTGTTCCAGGTACTTATCAAAAAACTTTATTTCCCATTCTAAAACGCGATCCACCAAGATTTCTATAACTTGAGGCTCGAGAGCCAAACGTTCCATGTATTCCTGAAAACCCATCAATTCGGAAGAAAGGTAAAAAAGCGAAGCGGCGCTACCGCCAATAATGGCATATTGGGTTCTTTCATAAAGTTCTTTCGCCCGTTCTTTCAGACCAGCAAAACGAGTAGGATCAACCGGATCAGGCATTTGGTAGCTTTTAATATCGTCAATAGTTGCCCCTGCCAAAGGGCACTGAATGCTCTCATCGTATAACCCAACATTTTTTCGAACAACTCCCCATTCATCAGCCCAAGAGGAGTCAGCATGAACCTTTAATTGCCAATTGGAAGGAGCATTGGCAAATACATAACGGGTATCAGCATGCAACCTTTCTAAAATGCTCTCCTTACAAACCGCCAGATGCTGGATCCGATCATATAGCCGGATATCATCCTCTTCTCCCAAATAGGCAAGAAGATTTCGATAGGCAACTTCGTGGATTCCATTATGAAAGTCTTGGCCAACATCGATAGGAACACGGTCGGGTTCTTGGTGATTTAATGCCTTTCGAAAACGTTCTCTTGAGGTCATATCATCCATTAATTTTTCCCCTTTTTGTCTTTGGTTTTAAATTGATATATAAACTGATTATAAAAAACAAACCAACTTCCTACCGAAAATGAAATATTAAACTTCATCAACTTCCGGTTAAAAAGTGCGAAATAACCAGCCATTCTCTTGCTTAATATAACATATTTTTTC
>DPKX01000051.1 GCA_003542295.1 Candidatus Atribacter hydrocarboniphilus | reverse complement strand
GACGTGGCAATCTCATTTAGCCATTTTGTCATTATAAGGAGTCCGGTATCTTTTACCAGACAACCTGAGAATCTCATTTTTTAAAATATTTTATAAAGAATAAAAGCCTAAAAGATGAAATCCTTACTCAGGAAAGCGTTGTTCAGGATGACACCATTTTCCACTTATTACTGTATTTTCTGGTTAGAAGAGGATTATATAGTAGTTCTAATTTATACTGGAATAAAAATATAAAATAGAATAGGCAAAAAATTTAAAGGAGGTGTTCAATTTGGTGGTGAAATGGGGAGTGATTGGAGCTGGAGGTATAGCTCGGAGAAGAAGTATACCTGAGGTGGTGAAATTTTCAGAAAAAAGCAGAATTACTGCATTAATGGATGTTTCTGAAGAATTAGTAAAGGAAACGGGAAAGCAATTTGGAATTGAACAATGTTACACCGGCGTTGAAGAAATTTTAAAACAAGATATAGATGCAGTTTACATTGCTTCACCAGTTTTTGAACATGAAAAACAAGTAGCAGCAGCCTTGAATGCTGGTAAACATGTTTTATGCGAAAAACCGATGGCTTTAACCCTCGATCAAACCGAAGCGATGGTTAATTTGGCCGAGAAGAAGAACCTAAAAATTGGCATCGCTTTCATGATGCGTTTCAATGTTTACCATCAAAAAATCAAACAACTGGTGGATGCAAACCAATTAGGTCAGATTGTCTATGGGAGAGCTCAACTAACTTGCTGGTATCCGCCTATTCCTGGTGCTTGGAGGCAAAAAAAAATAACCGGAGGTGGGGGCGCTCTCATTGATATGGGTTGTCACTGTATTGATCTTTTAGAATGGATTATCGGTCCTTGTCAAGAAGTGACCGCTTTTATTGATACTATTACCCATTCCTATGAAGTTGACGATACATCAACTATCCTAATGAAGTTTAAAAATAGAGCTCAAGGAGTCGTTGACAACTTTTTCAATATTCCTGACCTAGCAGCCAAAAATATGTTAGAAATATATGGGACCAAAGGTGCAGTTATTACTCATAATTCGATTGGTCAAGATTCAGCTGGAAAAATGTGGCTCTTCCTTGAGTCAGGGGATCAAGGATATTCTTCCCAGCAGGCTCGCACTCAGGACGCCTATCAAGAGGTCGTATTAGAGCCAAAATCCATGTATGCCCAAGAATTTGATGCCTTTAGTGATTGGATTCAAACCGGGGTAAAGCCGGTTATTCATTACGAAGCCGGGGTTCGTAACTTTAAGATTATTAATGCAGCTTATCGATCGTCGCAAGAAAGAAAAGCAATAAATGTTTAATTAATGGATGAAAAAAGCCACAAATGGATAGAACAATTGACATTTCAATTATCAAGTGATAATTTATAAATAAGAAAAACTGAATAAATGTTTCAGTGGGGAGCTCCATAGTGCGGGGCTGAGAGGAAAGCGCGAGCTTTCGACCCCTCGAACCTGATCTCGGGTAATGCCGGCGTAGGGATGAGGAAGGATTATAAAACCACCCGCACAAAAAGCGGGTGGTTTTTTATGTTACGAGGAAACAGGATGAAAAAAAATTATCCAATCCGTCTTTTCACCTATACAGCTTTTTTTGCTGCTTTGGCGGTCTTGGGGTCGTTTATTCATTTTCCAATTGGTCCAGTGAAGGTATTCCCCTTTCAGCATGCAATTAATGTGGTGGCTGGTATTATGATCGGTCCTTGGTATGGGATGTTGGCTGCCTTTTTAGCTGCTTTGGTTCGGTTGATGATGGGTACCGGAACGGTATTTGCCTTTCCCGGAGGAATTCCCGGAGCTTTTGTGGTAGGGATATTGTATCATCATTTTATTCGACGGGATTGGGTAGGCTTTTTAGAACCAATTGGAACAGTTTTGGTGGGTGCAACGCTTAGTGCTTATCTGGTAGCTCCTTGGGTGGAAATATCGGCTACTCTTTCTTTTTTTCAAATTAGCTTTCTTATGAGCTGTTTTCCCGGGAGTATCATCGGGTTTTTATTGATCAAAGTCCTAAGAAAACTACCCTGGCTTAATATAGAATTATTCAATGGTGGTGAATAAAAGTTGGAAGAAGAAGTCATTTTAATTCCTCAATCGAAGCGCAACCTTACTGGCTTGGACTTCTTTCTATTATGGTCAGGTGCAGCCATTTCTATTGCTGAAATATGGGCCGGTGGCATGTTGGTTTCTCTGGGTTTTTGGGGAGGGGTTATGGCAATTTTAATTGGACATATAGCTGGAAATGCACCCCTAAGTTTAGGAGGAATTATTGGAAGTGAATGGGGTATTTCTTCAATGTTTTCTATTCGGGCTGCCTTCGGACGTAAAGGGTCTTTTGTGGCTTCATTCTTTAATATTATTCAACTCTTAGGCTGGACAGCAATTATGGTGATTATTTGTGCAAGAGCCATGGATGTCATCAGTATGAAGATGTTTGGTTATAATAATCGATTTTTATGGATTCTTATCGCTGGATTGGGGAGTACGGTCTGGGCAATGGTAGGCCATCGTTGGTGGAAGTGGATTCAAAGAATTGCTGTAGTTTCGTTGGGAGCTTTATGTGTGGTCATGACCTATGTGGTCATGATGAATGCCCCCTTTTCATTTTTAAAGAATATTATTGCCGATGGGTCGCTTCACTGGGCGACTGGATTTGACATTGTAATAGCCATGCCAATTTCCTGGCTTCCCTTAGTTGCTGATTATTCTCGCTTTGCCAAAAATACTAAAAGTGCTTGTCGGGGAACCTGGTGGGGTTATTTCTTAGTTAGTTCTTGGATGTTCATTTTAGGCTTTTTCCTTTCATTGGCTACTGGACAAAGCGACCCAATCCCTGGTATGGTGGCTATGGGTTTTGGGGTCTTAGCTTTTATGATAGTGCTTTTTTCAACTATTACAACAACTTTTTTAGATATTTACTCAACAGCAGTTTCTTTTATGAACATTAAGCCGAGAATAAATGAAAAGGTTGCAACTTTTATTTTTGGAATATCTGGCACCGGACTGGCGCTTTTCTTCCCTGTGGACCGCTATGAAAGTTTTTTATATTTTATCGGATCAATTTTTATTCCTTTGTTTGGAGTGGTTCTTTTTGATTATTTTATTTATCGGAAAAGAAACATTGATGTCAAACAACTCTTGCACCAAAAAGAATACGACCTTTTAGCTTTGTTGGCTTGGGCGGGCGGGTTCGTTATTTATCGATTATTTTTGAATTATTTGCCGGTTTTTAGCGCATCCCTTCCCAGTCTTTTTTCTTCCGGTACTCTATATTTGGCGTTAAAAAAATGGATAAAAAAATAATTCAACAATGTGTTTCATTGCTACCAATTATTCGTCAAAAGAGGCCCCTTATTCACCATATAACCAATATGGTAACCGCCAATGATAGTGCCAATGTGACATTGGCGATTGGTGCTTCACCAGTAATGGCACTCTCGAAGGTAGAAGTTGAAGAAATGACTGCTCAAGCTGATTCTTTGGTTTTGAATTTGGGAATTTTAAATCCAGATATTATCGAGAGTTGCCGATTAGCTGGGAAAGTAGCCAATCAAAAGAGGATTCCGGTTATTTTAGATCCGGTTGGGGCGGGAGCCACTCAATATCGAACCAACTCAGCTAAGGAAATTCTCTCTGAAATTAAGATAGCTATTATACGCGGGAATGCTGGGGAAATATCCGCTCTTTTAGGTGAACCGCGATTAATTCAAGGTGTAGATGCTGTCTCCACCAATTTATCTATTTCAGATTTAGCTCGGGAAGCCAGCCGGCGTTATGGAACAATAGTGGCAGTAACGGGGGAAGTTGATTATATCAGTGATGGAATTCATCTTATTTCAGTTTATAATGGTCATCCATGGTTAAAGATTTTAACCGGAGCCGGGTGTATGGTCTCTTCTCTCTGTGCTACTTTTGCTTCAGTTGAGGAGGATCATTTCATATCAACCGCTGCCGCTATAGGATTTTTCGGGGTTTGTGCGGAAATTGCCGCCAAAAAAGTTGAAGGTCCAGGGCTTTTTCACCAGGTTTTATTTGATGTTATATATAATATGGATGTTGAAACTTTTGCTTCTTCTTTGCAAGTTGAGGTGGAAACATGATTGATTATTCTTTATATGTGATTACTAATCGAGATTTACCGAGAAATAGAACCCTAATCGAAGTGATTGAGGAAGTTATCCAGGGGGGCGCCACAATCATTCAATTGCGCGAAAAAAATCTTCCAACCCGGATCTTTTATGAAAATGCACGAATGGTTCGAAAAATTACCAAAACAGCTGGAATTCCATTGATCATTAATGATCGTCTGGATATTGCTTTAGCGGTGGGCGCCGATGGTGTACATCTCGGTGATGAGGATTTGCCTTTAAAATATGCTCGGGAAATAGCTCCTCATTTTATTATTGGCTATTCGGCTGATTCAGTCCATCAAGCCCAAAAAGCCGAAGAGGATGGAGCTAATTACCTGGGGGTCGGAAGTGTTTTTCCTACTCAAACAAAGATCGATGCCGGTATGGCTATTGGTACCAAACGGTTGAGGGAGATTAAAACGGCGGTTTCGATACCGGTCATTGCTATTGGCGGTATTACCTTAGAAAATCTTCCCGAAGTAATCCAATCCGGAGTTGATGGAGTGGCAGTCGTCTCAGCGATAGTTGCTGCTGACTCGCCTTTTGAAACAACGAAAAGATTTCGATACATAATTGATACATTTAGAAAGGGGAAAACATGTCAACCCTAACTGATATTGGGGAATTTGGGCTTATCGATTTAATTAAAAAAAAGTTTACACCTTACGGTCCTGAAACCGTAGTTGGGATTGATGATGATTGCGCTGTGGTTGCTGGAAGGGAAGGATTTTATACTCTTTATACCTGTGACTCTCAAGTAGAAGGATCCCACTTTATAACTGATTTAGTTCCTCCCTATTTACTGGGACAAAAGGTTTTATCAGTAAACTTAAGCGATATTGCCGCCATGGGAGGAACACCTCGTTTTGCCCTTTTATCCTTGGTCCTTCGCTCGAATGTTTCAATTCGATGGATAGACACCTTTTTAGAAGGATTTCGTTATAAGGCAAACCAGTATGCTGTTGAGGTTATTGGAGGGAACCTGGCTCATACTGAGGGTAAACTGATATTCGATGTAACTTGTATTGGAGAAGTGAAGAGAAACCGACTTTTGCTACGAAATCAAGCCCGTGTTGGAGATTTGATTCTGGTAACTGGTTCTTTAGGTGATGCTGCTGCCGGATTGAAGATCCTTTTAGAAGAACAAAAAATGAATACGGCAAGGGAGCAATATCTTTTAAATCGATATTTTTTGCCTGAACCACGAGTAGAGGTGGGGAGAATCTTGGCAGAAAGTAAAGATAGAATTGCACTCATTGATATATCTGATGGTTTCGCGCAGGATTTAGGGCATATTTTAAAACAGAGTCAGGTAGGTGCAATTATTGATTCAGAAAGAATCCCACTTTCTCGACAGCTCATTTCCTGGTGTTCAGAACAGAATTGTTATCCTCTTGATTATGCATTTAGTGGAGGAGAGGATTACGAACTTATTTTTACTACAACTCCTCAAAATACTGATGAACTTCGAAATAAAATCCAGCGTGAGATAGGAGTTCCGGTGACTATAGTTGGTGAAATCACCACTGGAAGTAATCTCATATTTGAAAAGAATGAGCAAAATTATGAATTTCATACCCAGGGATGGAATCATTTTTCCTCTTTTTAAAAAATACTCATTCTAACAGCAATATCTAACGACTATTTGCTGATGAAAAAAAAGCTAAAAACAGGAAAAAATGACAGTGCGGAGGAATTTTCATGTTAAAACGAGTCCTTACTATTGCCGGTTCTGACTCAGGAGGAGGAGCGGGTATCCAGGCTGATTTAAAGACTTTTTGTGCCTTTGGTGTTTATGGGATGACGGCGATTACCGCGGTCACTGCCCAGAATACCCATGAGGTTTTATCAATTACTGCCTTGAATCCAGCAGCAGTTTATAATCAGATTAAAGCAATTGCTGAAGATATTGGAGTTGATGCAGTCAAGACCGGGATGCTTTTTAATGCTGAAATTATTGAGGGAGTGGCTGAGGCTATAAGAGATTTTTCATTGCCCCATTTAGTCGTTGACCCAGTTATGATTTCAAAATCGGGTCGCTATCTCCTTGAACCGGATGCCATTGGTGTTTTTAAAGAAAAAATTATCCCATTTGCTCAGGTGGTTACACCCAATCTGAATGAAGCTGCAATTCTCTCGGGTATATCAGTTCATACTATAGAGGATATGAAACAATCAGCCTGGATTATCCACCAAATGGGTCCAAAATTTGTTTTAATGAAAGGTGGACATTTATCGAGCAATGAAATAGTTGATATTCTTTATGATGGAAAGGAATATGTTATTTTTTCGGTACAGCGACAATTGACTAAAAATACTCATGGCACCGGATGCACCTTTTCGGCAGCTTTAGTTGCTCTCCTGGCGTTGGGATATGATGTTCCAAGAGCAGTTAAAATTGCTCGTCGATATATGGATATCGTTATTCAATATTCTCTTGATTTGGGGAAAGGCTTTGGTCCAACCAATCATCTGGCTCCACTTTTTCTCAAATGTAATTTAAATCCCGAAAAGGGAGGTTGGAATTGGTAGGTTTGGAATAGGGATGAGATTCTTCTGTTTAACTATTATGGGTAACCATAAATAGTTTATAATAATTTCGGGTGACTTATCTTGGGGGTGGGATTATGCAGAAACGAAAATTGGGAAAAACCAATCTGGATATTTCGGTAATGGGGTTAGGTGGATTTCATTTAATAGAACTCAGTGAGAAAAACGCTATTGAAATAATTAATCGATATTTAGATCAAGGTGGTAATTATTTAGAAACAGCTGCTGGGTATGGATTTGGGAATTCGGAATTAAAAATTGGAAAAGTTGCAAAAAACCGCCGTAAAGAGTTTATTTTAGCGAGTAAGAGCATCGAAAGAAAGAAAAAGGAGCTTTTAGCATCGATTGATGAGAGTCTGAAAAGATTGCAAACCGATTCGATTGATATCTTTTTTCTTCACGAATTTGGAAGACATGAGTTCGTTGATATTGCGTCCGGACCCAACGGAGCATTGGAAGGATTAGAGGAAGCGAAAAGATTAGGGAAAATCCGTTTTACTGCATTTTCGAGTCATACCGGTCCAGAGGTTGCTTTGCGAGCGCTTAATACTTATCCTTTTGATGTGATTATGATCCCCCTAAACTTTTTCGACCGTTTTAACTTTCCTGCCTGGGAATCTCAAGTTATACCAGCTGCCCTGGAGAAAAATGTCGGTTTACTGGCCATGAAGGTTTTTGCTGATGGATTCTTATGGAGGAATTGGGAAAATGCACTTCGTTACACTCTGAGCCTACCAATTTCTTCGCTTATAATTGGAGCCAACACTCTTGAATATCTTGAGAAAGATATTCAATTTATTAATACCATCCAACCTATAAGTGAAAAAGAAAAAGAACTTCTTTTCTTAAATGCTGCGGAACTCGGCCAATATGTTTGCCGGCAATGCGACAAATGCTTGCCCTGTCCAGAGAATATTGATATCCCCCGGGTTTTTGTTTTTGAAGGGCAATGGGACCGTCAAATGGCCGATGGTGTGGTTCGTGAACCTGGTGAATACGCACTTCGTGATCGTTTACGTTTTTGGTTTGGTAACCAAGATTATGCTCAAGAAGCTTATAGAAAAGTTGATCCCAATGCCCTGGCTTGCAGTGAGTGTGGTGAATGTATCCCTCGCTGTCCCTACCATCTTCCAGTAATTGAAAAATTAAAAATTGCCCATGATAAACTGACCGATGCCCGCCCACCAGTGAAAATCCGGATTATTTAGAGACTGTAATTAGCAATATGGAGCTGGAAGGAATTATTCACTCTCATTTTCCTGTCTTTTATCAAAGGAGAAGGAGCCCACTCAATCGGTTTTGTGGATTAATCCTCAACTTTAATTGAAGAGAATCTGTTTGGAAGATAGACCCTCATGCTGCCTAGCTAGCAACACCAGATGACAATGAAAATACTTTTATCAAAACCGTCATTGCGAGAAGTTCAACCGTTCTTTGGTTAAACGACGTGGCAATCTCATTTAGAAGAATTTTTTTATAAAATAATAAAAAAATGAGATCCTCACGCGGCAAAGTAACGCTCAGGGTGACGGCATTTTTAAGCATTAGTGGATTTTCAGGATAGAAGGTTTAAATTAGCTTTTCCAACAACGTTTTCTAGTGGGTAGGTAACTAAGACATTAAATGAGTTTCAATTTTTTCTACTCCACCTCGTAAAGTATTCATAACAGTGCAGGCTCTTTCTCCAGCTTGGATTAATCTTTCTTTTTCTTCAAGAGTAAGATTGCCAATAATTTCGACATTGACATCGATCGACTGAATTCGAGAGGGAGCCGAGCCTAAATCACCTTTAATCTTTAGAATGACTTTTTCCAAAGGATAATTTTTGTTTTTGGCGTAGGCAAATAATGACCCAGAAAAGCAACTTCCTAAAGCGGCAAGAACATATTCAGTTGGCCAATGACCGGAATCACTATCGGCACCGCTACTTTTAAACAATATCTTTTCGCCCTTGATATCGGCTTCAATTTTTCCTTTTTGTGCAGAGAGCTCAATATAAGCCATGGTTATCCTCCTCAATTTAATAAATGTATGTTACCATCATTTATAATATTTTTAAAAAGTCATATAAGTCATATAATTGCTTAACCAAAAATATTCAAAACCATTCCAACAATAAGCAACAAAATGGCTTCAATTAGGATAAAAGAAGAAAGTAGGGTTAAAATGAAATTAGAGCGAGGAGGATTCATATGAAGAGAAATTGGTGGTTTATTCTTGGTTTTATGATTATAGTTTTTTTAATTTCTGGATGTGCTCAGATTGAGGTGGGAATTAAGGTCGATTCCAATGCGACCATTCCCAAAGCCAGAATTTCAATTAGCACAACTGATGTCAACGTCTATAGTCAAATAAAAAAGGCTGCTGTGAATGAATATAAAAAACTACCCGAAGACGAAAGAAGTTATGTTGAGATCCAAGCCAAAGAAGACGCCTCTCCTTATATCATAGCGTGGGTATGGTCTTTCCCCAATCAAGAGAAAGCTCAGCAATTTACCGAGCAATTTTTAGGCTCAACCGCTAAGTTAACCAAAGATCAAGATCTGGTGATTCTTGAAGCAACCTTAAAAGGAGAAGATTTGGGAGCGGCTTTGGATAAAATGGGTGCCGGAACAGTCAAACCATTATTAGGCAACGTCGCCTTAGCACTCAAAGCGTATATGCCAGGAGAAGTCATTAGTTACGTTGATGGAAAGGTTGATCAAAATACCTGGACTTTAGAAATGAATGTTGGGGAAGTTTATAAAGAAAAGCCTACTTATGATATTGAGGTAATCTCAAGAGATAAATAATGAATGGAAAATTTAATAATAAAAAAGGGGTGTCACTCGCCCCTTTTTTATTGATTTTTGTCAATTTGTTCTTTTAGGATTTCAACATATTCTTTTGGAATCATATACCTATCTGTATATCTTTTTTCTATCCTATCGTTTTTCAATACCGTAGTTTCAACCTCGATAAATGCCTCTGAGTATCCATGAGCAGTAATGCTTTGGATTTGACTCATGATTGATTTGGTTCCAGAAAATTCATTTTCTCCCCAAATTTCTGCTACGAGACGATCACTATCAACATAGGTAAATATAGCGATCCGTTGTTGTGGAAAACTAAATTTGAGGTCTTTATATCCAAAGCTAACAGCTGCATCAAGTCCTGGTTCAACATAAGAAGTGGTCTCCGAATAACCAGAGTGGGAGCTTCTTTCGATGATTTTTGCATCACATTGAAGGAGGGCATTATACAAAGTTGAAGAAACTTGGCATACCCCTCCTCCATAACCAGGTACTAACTTTCCATTAACAACAACTTTGGTTTCGAGGTAACCATCATCCTTATCGGCAGGACCGACAATTTTATTGAAGGAAAAAATTTCTCCTTTTTCTAAAATATAACCATCGATACTTTTAGCACTTTTATCTATATTAAAACGGGTATTTTCATCTTTTTCCGCCAACGAAGTTTCATAGCGAGCTAATAAGTGCTGGAATCCCAGTGACTGGAGTAAGGTTTTGGTGTCGATGGCTGGTGGTAAAACTTCATAACTTTTTATAACGATTTTATCTAAACCTTGGGAAAGACCATTTCGGATTTCATCTATAGCATTTGCTGGATGAAGACGATAGCCTGTTTTAGAACGAATTATTCGTCCATCTTTTTGTATCGCATCTTGAGGCATTAAGTTAGTTTTTTCCGCTATAAATTGAAAAGCTTCCTCAACTTTTTTTTCATCCCAAGAAAAATAGAGTGGAACATTTTGGTTTTTTCTGTGTAATAGACCTTTTTTTATTTGAGATAAGTTCCATTGAATTGAAAGAGCTTTTTTGTCAATAAGGAAGTTTTTGTTGAGAGCTTCAACTTGAAGTTGTTCAGATATCCATTTCCTTTCCATGAGTTGGAGATAAGGAATAATGTCATTTTTAGCAATGTTATTAAAACTTTGATTGAGAAAAAACACGTTTTGAGGTGTAGAAGAAAAAACCCGGGGAATGAATACAATAAACAAACCCACAATCAATGCTATCAGAACAAAAGATAAGGTAATTTTCTTTTTTGAATAATATCGACGAATAATCAATAGAAAAAAAATCCTTTAAGGATTTGGTGTTGATGTTACATCGGGTATTTCAGGTTCGGATGATTCAGGCAATGGCGCTGCCGGATTCTCAGATTGCAGCGGCTCGGTCGGCGATGGTTCACTTACTATACCTGAGGCTAAAATGTTCTCAGAATATTCTATGTTGGATTTGTTGCGAATTTCAGCAATTAAATGCTCTAATTTTACTCTTTTTTGCTCGTTTTCGAGAATTACTTTTATTTCTTCTTGAGACTCTTCTAATGTTTTCTCCTCGGCTGGTTTGGTTTCAATAAGTTTAAAGAATTGATAGTTGTTTCCGACTTTCACAATTGGAGTAACGTTACCCAATTTATCTTTCAATTCAATAATAGAATCTTTAGCTTCGTTGGGAAGGGCATTTTCTGATATCCAACCAGCATCTCCACCTTGGGAAGCATAGGTGTCAATTGAATTTAACTTAGCTAAATTGGAAAAATCTTCGCCCAAACTGACTCTTTTATAGACTTTCTCGGCTTCTTCTTGAGAAGGAAATGTCATCTGATGGAGGTGATATTGGGCAGGTATTGAAAACAAACTTTTATTTTCTTCGTAATAATTGTTAATATCTTCAGGCGGAATAACAATACTTTCGTATAACGAATTGATAAGGTTGGTGATCATCAAGTCCCTTTTGATGGATTCCCTCATATCATTTATACGAATTCCATTATATTGAAGGTAATTTTGAAACTCCTTCTCAGAAGGGAAATTAGCTTTGATTTCATTTAATCGAGTATCAATATCATTATTATTTACTTTAATTTTTCGTGATTTTGCTTCTTGGTATAAAAGTTCATTGTTTATCATGCTTTCCAAGGTGAGTCTTTTAAGGTAATTAATTCCTTGCTCATCAAGCTCATTAAGGTATCGGTTGTCAAACTGAGAAATAAAATTACGAAATTGATTTTCAAGGTCGTAAATTGTAATAACGGTATTGTTAACCGTTGCAGCTGATGCGGCACCTTGTGAAGGACTCTGAGACTGACGAGTGAAAGTACCATAAAAAATGGTAAAAACAAAGGCAACCACAACGATTATTATGATAACGTTAAGATTTTTGCGAAGTCCTCTCAGCATATATTCTCCCACCTCTGAGACAATTACTGTTATTTTTGGTAAAATACTACTCCAGTTATCCTTTTATGTCAATTTACCTAAAATTCTCTCAATAGTCCAGCGTGAACACGACGAACTGATAGAGGATTGAATAGAAGACTTTTAAAAAAAAGGGGAGGTATTAAAAAATGGACTTGGATAATCAAATGATCCAGAGAATCTTGCCTCATCGTTTTCCATTTTTATTAGTAG
>DPKX01000282.1 GCA_003542295.1 Candidatus Atribacter hydrocarboniphilus | reverse complement strand
GAGAGGATTAAGGTGAGGGGGGAACCTATAAAACTCTTTCAAGTTCGTTTTAAAACACCAAACCTGGATCTGAATCTTAGGTTTCACCCACATCCTGACTATCTCCCCTCAAGGGAGAAAAAAACTCTGCTTCCACTCAATGACGGTTTTCGATAGGTATTTTCATTTTCACCTGGTACCTTAACATTTCATAAGAGTCTACCAATTTAATACTCTTTCCCTTTTAATTGTTTTAAATCGTTCAAAAACATCTTTTTGTTGGTTATAAAATGAACCATTCCTAAGATAAACATGATAATCCCAACGGTAGGATGGATCTGGGAAGCAGCGCTCCACAGTCCTGAATGATTCATAACTCCAAGCATGGCTAACCACAAAATAATCCCCGTAATGATCATAATAAAAATAAGAATAAGCATTCCCAAGGCAATTAAACCACGAATTTGCATAGTTGACTTGTTCATTATCTTTCCTCCTCTATTTGCTTTGTATTAGGGAAAAGAAAATAACGCCTTTTTTAAAAGAAGAAAATTTTTTATAATAAGAAAAATTCTTTATTTTCATTATAATATAATGGAGAGAAAGGATGAGAGCAATTCGGTCAGATGGTTTTTTAAAGAATCTCCCCAAGAGGCCAGGAAAAATTTCCATTGAAAATATTTTCCCGTCAAACCTAAATATAAATTAAATCGGAGGGAAAACGGTGAATCAATATATTTTAGTACTTGATTGTGGCGCAACAACACTCCGGACAGTAGCAGTTGGGATGAAAGGAGAAATATTGGCCATTTCGGCCTTGCCTAATGCTCCCCAATTGCAAAGAGGATGCGAAGATTGTCTCATTTGGGATTTAGATGAAATTTGGAATAAGTTTTTACAGATTATTCCTAAGGTAAGGTCTCAAGTCAATGGAAAGGTAGCAGCAGTCACTGTTACTACCTTTGGAGCTGATGGAACGACGGTAAAGAAGGATGGTACATTAACTTATCCGGTTATATCCTGGCAATGTTCTCGAACAACCGAATGGACAAAAAGGATTGCATCGTTAATATCCCCACGAGAAATTTTCCGACTCACTGGCTATCAAATAATTCCTTTCAATACCATTATTAAGTTATTGTGGATGAGAGAAAATGTTCCAGAAGCATTGGATGAAGCCGATACCTATATGATGATGCCTGGGTTATTAAGCTATAAGCTTTGCGGAGAAATGTCTTTTGATTATCCCTCGGCTTCAACAACCATGATGATTGATATTCGTACCAAAAAATGGTCGGAGCGTTTATTGTCTTTAGTTGGATTAGATGAAACCTTTTTTCCACCATTTCTTCCTAGTGGGATGGTGATCGGTCGGGTTACGGAAAAAGTGTCTTCAGAAACCGGGATTCCCTTAGGAATTCCAGTTATTGCAGCTGGGCACGATACTCAATTCGCTTTAATTGGGTCAATGGCTGACCAAAGTGAAATGGTTTTGAGTTCCGGAACTTGGGAGATTGCTGCCATCCGGATTCCAGAATACCGCGATTCTGAACGAGCTTTTGAAACTGGTATTATGACCGAATTCGATGCAGTGGATGGTCTTTGGAACCCGCAAATGCTGATGATGGCCGGTGGTGTGGTGGAGTGGGTTCGACGGAATTTTTTTGCTGACATTAAAGATCGATCAGACATCTATTCATTGATGATTGATAATGCCAGAGAGATTGAACCTGGAAGCGGGGGAGTTACAGTGGTTCCCTCCTTTATGCCCTCCGGTCCGAATAAACCTTATGAAACACAAGGAACGATTTTGGGATTAGAATTAACTACTGATCGTTCGCAGGTGTATCGCGCTGCTCTGGAAGGATTATCCTTTCAACTTAAGCAAGCGGTAAAGGCATTTTATGAGACCTTTAGTTTTGAACCAACAGCAGTAAGGGTGGTTGGAGGAGGTTCAAAAAACCACCTTTGGAATCAAATACGAGCAGATGTTTTAGGACTTCCGGTGATTACTACTTCTTGCGAGGAAGGGACCGTTTTAGGAGCAGCTCTCTTTGCTATGGTTGGTTCCGGTATAGCTCGATCCATCGAAGAAGCAAAGAAAATGGTCGAAATATCCACTCGGGTATGGGAACCTTCGGAAAATTGGCCCTATTATCAAAAATTATATGAAGAGTATGAAAAGCTTCCTCTTTTCTTGGCTTCTCATTATCGAAATAAGATCTGAATCACTTGACAACTAACAATATCAAGTTAGAATAAATTATTGAGAAAATACTTCTTCAGGGTAGGGTAAGGGAGAAATTCCCAATTCCCAACCGGCGGTGATGGTTCATCCTAAGCCCGCGAGCCCGATAGGGGTTGATCCGGTGAAAATCCGGAGCCGACGGTAAAGTCCGGATGGGAGAAGAAGTCCATAATAAGCCCATAAACCCTGAAGGCGAAATGCTTTCAGGGTTTTTTTATCTCTGAAGAAAGACCATTCGAGGAGGCTTCTTGATATGAAGTGTCGAAATTTGGTTTATACTGGAGCATTTTCTGCTCTATCCATTGTTTTGAGCTATTTAATCCACTTCCCCCTAATTCCTTCGGCACCCTTTTTGCTTTATGATCCTGGTGATGTACCCATATTGATTATGGGCCTTAAATTCAGTCCTGGAATAGGCGTGGTCATGACTGCCATTGTATCAGTTTTATTTGCGGTTTTAACCGGGCAGGGAGGTCCTTGGGGAGTGCTTATGCATTTTATAGCTACTGGTGTATATGTATTGACTGCTAGTTTGATTTACCGAAGACAAAGAAACCTCCCTTCAGCAGTAAAGGGTTTGATTATTGCTCCTTTGGTGATGACGGGGGTTATGGTGATAGCTAATCTTTTGGTTACGCCTTTGTACTTAGGAGTGACTCGAGAAATGGTTATCAGCATGCTGCTTCCTGCCATTATACCCTTTAATCTTCTCAAGAGTGTTATTAATGGAATTATTACATTTTTGCTCTATAAAAAAGTCAGCAACTTTCTTGAGGTTGGCGATCAGTGTGTTTCAAAACCCAATGCTATCCGGCAATAGTTTTTGTTTTTATGACTGAAATTTTTCGAGGGTCAGTAAACGTAATTTCCAGTCTAACCCGTAACCGAATCCTCCTAAAGAACTTTTGGCGACGACCCGGTGACAGGGGATAATCAAAGGAATGGGATTGCGGTGTAAGGCTTGGCCAACTGCCCGATAAGCTCTCTTTTGTGAAGATAATTGTGCAACCTGTTGGTAGGTTTTTACTTCTCCCCAGGGTATATTTTTGGTGACATTTAATATCTGGCGGGTGTAATCGGAAAATTGGTCAATAGTAATTGGTTCGGAAAATCCAACTTTTTCCCCGGAAAAATAAGCATTGACCTTATCAGAAAAATCTGGCCAAGGTAATTGAGTTTCAAGTTTAAATGAATCGTGCTGGGGGAGATGGTAGGATTGGAGATAGTGGAAAGCCTTTTCGGGGGATGGTTGAGGAAGAACAAATGCAGCCAGCAAGTCATTTTGCCAGCCAATAATTGTCGTTCCCAACGGTGTGGATAGAAAGGAATAAAAAAAGGGATTTGATTTTCTCATAAAGTTACACCTTTCTTATTTTCTTTTCAAATTGGTCTTTGGGTGGGGAAGTTTTATGGTTTTTTGTAAAAAAAGTGACAATTACCTCTTTACAAGATCGAAAATTACCGTATAATTTTGAGGTATATCATTAATAATATCGTAAAAATCCGAAGAAGGGAAGAAGTAGTTTCTTTCTACAAACTATAGAGAGCCGGGAGAAGGGCTGGAATCCTGGTGTTTGTGATGAGATGAATGGAACCTGGAGGAGTGAAGCTGGTCGAAGAAGGAAAAAACAGCTTCATCGCATTCTGCGTTAAAGGTCTAAAGCTGGAGCCTCTTGCTCAATGAGGGTGGTACCGCGGGTCATTTTAATCCCTCCCGTCCCTGTGTCGGGAGGGATTTTTTTTTAAAAAAGGAGGCAAGACATGAGAAAGATTCTTTTTTTCACATTATTGGTTTTGTTGTCAATAGGGTTGGTTTTGCCAGCAACGGCTGCTGAACCGATAAAGATTGGGGTCATGCAGATTGTTGACCATCCGGCTTTAAATGCAACCCGAGATGGTGTAAGAGATGTCCTTCAAGAGGTCTATGGATATGTTCCCGATCAGGACATTATCTATGATATGCAATCAGCTCAAGGTGATGTAGCAACTGCCAACACCATAGCACGTAAATTTGTATCCGATCAGGTTGATGTTATCGTTTCAATTGCAACACCCACCTCCCAGGCAGCGGCTAATGCCACCAAAGAAATACCAATTGTTTTTTCTGCGGTAACTGATCCAGTCAGTGCTGGTTTAGTTAAAGATCTTAATAAACCGGGTGGAAATGTTACTGGTGTATCCGATATGACACCGGTAGACCGACAAGTCGAAATGCTAAAATATGTATTCCCTGATGCTAAAAAATTAGGTACCGTTTATAACGCTGGTGAGGTTAATTCGGTGGTAACCAACGATTTAGCAAAAGTTGCCTGTGAAAAATATGGAATATCTCTTATCGAAGCCACCGTTTCAACATCGGCTGATGTCGCTATTGCTACCCAATCATTAGTTGGTAAAGTCGATGCGATATATGTTTCTACCGATAATACGGTGGTTAGTGCCTTAGAAACGGTTATTAAAGTTTGTGAGGATAAAAAAATACCGTTAATCTTGGCTGATCCTACAACCTTGGAAAAGGGAGCAACTATGGCTTTAGGATTTGATTATTATTTGCATGGTCGTCAGACCGGTGACATGGTAGCTCGAATTCTAAAAGGAGAAAAGCCATCAGATATCCCGGTAGAGTTTGCCAACAAATTGGTTTTAATGGTTAACAGTAAAAACTTAGAAATACTGGGAGTTCAAGCTGATGATTTTAAAGCCCTTTTAGAAAAGTATGTTGAAGACATGAGATCACAGAACGTTGAGGTCACTTTAGAGTTCAAATAAAAAAAAAGAATACAATTCTAGCCCCATGATGATTTCATCATGGGGCTAGAATTAACACTTTATGAAAACGCAATCTTGAAATGATAAAAAGCAGGTGAAGTGATTGTACGACTATTTTATTTTTAGTGTACAGGAAGGATTGTTGTACGGAATTCTTGCTTTAGGCGTGTATATTACTTTTCGTTGTTTAGACTTTCCTGATCTAACCGTTGATGGGAGCTTCCCGTTGGGAGCAGCAGTCTTTGCTTCATTAGTTTATCGAGGATTTGGCCCAATTGAAAGCATGATAGCTGCTTTTATAGCTGGAGCTTTAGCCGGTCTATTAACTGGGGTATTGCATACTTTTTCGAAAATTCCGGCTCTCTTATCGGGAATTCTTACCATGACCTGTTTATATTCTATTAATTTAAGGATTATGGGACGACCTAACATGTCACTTTCTGAAAATCTTGGACATCGAACGGTTTTTACTATGCTGAGAGATTCTTTTAGCGGCATTCCAGAAAGCTATCTTCGTCTCTTTTTTTTAATTGGTCTTATTTTTCTTATTAAAATTTTATTAGACCTTTTTTTGCAAACCGAAATTGGTTTAGCTATCCGGGCTACTGGTGATAATGAAACTCTGGTTGAGGCCCAAGGGATTAATCCTGACCGAATCAAACTGGTGGGAATTTCTCTTTCTAATGCTTTAGTAGCATTCTCTGGTGCTATGTTTGCCCAGTATCAAGGTTTTGTCGATATCAATATGGGAATTGGTATGGTGGTTTTAGGCCTGGCTTCAGTGATCGTTGGAGAAGTTCTTTTAAGAGGGAGAATTATTCTGGTAATAACCCTTCAGGTTATTATTGGAGCGGTGGTATATCGATTGGCTACCGCAACTGCCTTAAACTACGGGTATAGTATTGGGTTTAAACCCTATGATTTGAAGCTTTTTACCGGTCTTTTGGTTATCATTATTCTCTCTTTTCCGGTAATAAAAGCGAAGTTTAGGAGAGTGAAATAGTGTTACAACTTGAACACATTGATAAAGTATTTTTTAAAAATACTCCAGATGAACGATGGGCTTTGAGAAACCTTTCCTGTGTTGTTCAGCCTGATGAGTTTGTCACTATTGTAGGGAGTAATGGTGCTGGAAAAACAACCTTGTTGAATATTATCAGCGGAAACCATTTTCCCGACCGAGGAAGGGTGATTATAGAAGATCATGATGTGACATCTCTACCAGCTTTTCGTCGAGCTCGTTTTATTGGCAGAGTTTTCCAAAATACCACCCAAGGAACAGCAGCATCGTTGACCATTGAAGAGAATTTTGCCATTGCTTACGCCAAAGGAAGAACCAGGGGGCTCCATCTGGCAATTTCTGAACATTTGAGAAAAATAATTCGAGAGAAATTAGCCGAAGTTGGTTTAGGATTAGAAAACCGCCTTCGGGATCGAGTGGGGCTTTTATCGGGTGGTCAGCGTCAAGCCTTAGCGCTACTTATGGCAACTATCGGGAATCCCAAAATTTTGCTTTTAGATGAGCACACCGCTAACCTTGATCCCAAAACTGCTGAAAAAATCATGAATTTAACCAATCTTCTCATTCGGGATGATCATCTGACAGCGTTTATGATTACCCATGACTTGGGAGATGCTCTGAAATATGGGACTCGAACTCTTCTCATGGATGATGGCGGAATTGTTTTAGATATCTCGGGAGAAGAAAGAAAAAAAATGACTATCAATGAGCTTTTAGAGCGGTTTAGTGAGCGTCGCCATAAAAAATTTGCTAACGATCGTGTGTTGCTTTCTACTGAAACCAAGGAAGGTTAAAGACAAAAAGGACAATAGTTTACCAATGATGAAGATAAACTCTCAGGCCATTTTTATAGTACCAGATAAGGATAAAAGTGGCAATCTTATCCACCCACTCCGTCATTCTGAGGAGCGTTTTATGCGACGTGAGAATCTCATTTTTTAAAGTATTTATGAAGAATAAAAAACAAAAAAAGATGAGATCCTCACGGCTTCTGAATACGAAGCCTCAGGATGACAGCATTTTTAAGCATTAGTGGATTTTCAGGATAGAAATCTAGACATAACAAGACGTACTTTATGAAAAAAGATCAGTATTGGATAAAACTTGGCAGATGTAAAAACTGCAATTCGTGAAATTGTTCTAAACACAAGATGTTGAGAAGAGATTTTATAAGAAATATCAAACGATAATAAGGGTATTGGTTTTCAAATGAACCAATAAAAAAACACCGGAGGTGATTACCATGGAAGAGGCAAACCGAATATACCTGAGCGAAAAGGAGATGCCTACCATCTGGTATAATATCATTCCAGATTTACCACGGCCTTTAGATCCACCATTGCATCCAGGTACCAAAGAACCGGTTACTCTTCAAGATTTGGAACCAATTTTTCCACCGAGCCTAATACAGCAGGAAGTCAGCACTCAGCGTTTTATTGATATACCTGGTGAAGTGCTTGATATATATCGCCTCTGGCGTCCCTCACCCTTGTATCGTGCTCGACGGTTGGAAAAAGCCTTACAAACGCCAGCCCGTATCTATTTTAAATATGAAGGTGACAGCCCGGTAGGGAGTCACAAACCAAATACCGCTGTTGCACAGGCTTATTATAACAAAAAAGATGGAACCAAACGTTTGACTACTGAAACTGGTGCCGGCCAATGGGGTTCGGCACTTTCCATGGCTTGCCATTATTTTGGCATGGAGTGCACGGTTTATATGGTAAATGTAAGCTATCGTCAAAAGCCTTATCGCCGGGTATTAATGCAAACTTGGGGTGCTAATGTGTTTCCCAGCCCTAGTGAGAACACTAAAACTGGGAGTGATATACTTCATGAAACTCCTGATTCAATAGGTAGTTTGGCAATAGCAATCAGTGAAGCCATCGAAGATGCAGTGAATACTCCTCATTCCAAATATAGTCTGGGGAGTGTTCTAAACCATGTTCTTCTTCACCAGACTATAATTGGTGAAGAAACAAAACTGCAGTTGGAAAAGGTTGGAGAGAAGTATCCCGATATTGTTATTGGTTGTGTTGGGGGTGGTAGCAACTTTGGAGGAATGGCCTTTCCATTCCTGCGTGATAAAATTGCTGGTAAGAAGAATTTTCGAGCAATAGCGGTTGAACCCAAATCTTGCTCCACTTTGCTAACCGGGAAATACGAGTACGACTTAGGAGATGTCGCTGGGATGACACCTTATTTAAAAATGTATACCCTCGGTCATGACTTTATCCCACCAGGAATTCATGCCGGTGGTCTGCGATACCATGGTATGTCTCCTTTGGTAAGTTTATTGTATAACGAGGGTATTATCGAAGCTCAATCCTATAAGCAAAATGATATTTTTGACGCAGCTGTTTTTTTCACCAAGACTGAGGCAATTTTACCCGCTCCGGAAAGTGCTCATGCAATTAGGGCGGCTATTGAAGAAGCCAAGAAATGCAAAGAAACCGGAGAAGATAAGGTTATTGTCTTTAATCTCAGTGGTAATGGTTATCTTGATTTAGGAGCCTATGATATTTTTGTTAATGGAGGTTTCCCTGAAGCCAATAATGGTTCATAAGTGAATCAAAAAAAATGCCTCCAGTAGGAAACTGCAGGAGGCATTTTTTTTGCCTGGTATTTGAAGTGGAGTATCAATGATGAATGAACATATTCTTTTAGTCAATCCTTGGATTTATGATTTTACCGCTTATGACCTCTGGATGAAGCCATTGGGACTACTTTATCTGGCATCCCATTTGAAGAATTCTGGTTATAAGGTTACCCTCCTTGATTGTATGGATCGCCATTACCCTTTTATGCCTCTACCAGACCATCCGGGGCCGAAACGGCTTAAAAGTATGGGTTGTGGTAGTTATTATCGGGAAAAGATTCCTAAACCGGCTCAATTTTTGTCGATTCCTCGTTATTGGTCACGTTTTGGAATACCTTGGGATGAAGTTAAGAAACAACTCAAGGAGATTGAACCCCCAGGATGGGTGTTTATCACTGGTATTATGACTTATTGGTACCCTGGTCAAGTCGCTTTTTTAAATCTTGTTCGTCAATTATGGGAAAAAACTCAAGTAATTATTGGTGGTTGGTATCCTACTCTCTGTTCAGAACATGCTCACCAATGGGGATTCGACCGGATCATTGAAGGGGTTGATCCGTTATTGGTCATCAAGCAACTCAGTTCAGATTTCAAGGAATTATATAATATTACAGGTTATAAAGAGTTTTTTTCGGTGAAGCCAGCTTTTGATCTTTATAAAAAACTTGACTATACGGTCGTTTTGACTTCTATCGGTTGTCCCTTTCGCTGTACTTATTGTGCTTCAGGAAGGTATTTTCCAGAATTTTGGCGGCGACCCTGGAAACAAGTCCTCGATGAAATTATTTACGATTATTATAATTATGGGATTCAAAACCTAGCTTTTTATGATGATGCATTACTTTATCGAGCCGAAGAAGGTTTTCTACCCCTTCTAAAAGCATTACAAAAAGAACGACTCCCCCTTCGTTTTCACCTACCCAATTCTATCCATGCCCGGTATGTAACTCGGGAAATTGCCGAACTCATGAGAGAATGTAACTTTGAAACCCTTCGAATTAGCCTTGAGTTTTCTGATGTCGATAGCCAAAAAAACACTGGAAGTAAGGTGGATAATTCCATTTTTGAAAAAGCCATTCAATCTTTTACACAAGCCGGTTATGCCCCTGAAGAACTGGAAGTCTATCTTCTTTTTGGTCTCCCTGGTTTAAAGGCGAAGGACTATGATTTGTCGATAGAATATGTTACCGATTTGGGATTAAAGCCTCGTTTATCTCTATTTTCTCCACTTCCTGGTACACCAGATTTCGAAAAGGTTATCATGCATCAAATCAAAGATGACCCCTTGTTACAAAATAAAATAGCTTATCTTTACCTATCCGAACAAAATGAGTTGTATGAGGCATTGCAAAGGAAAATATCTATCCTGAAAATCCACGGGCATGATAAATCAAGCCCCTACCAAAGAATTTAAAAATGTAGGGGCACAATGCAATGCATTATGCCCATTCTTTAATTAACGTATCGACCTGCCATGGCATGTCGAATCTTGGATTTTCATTGTCATATAATGTTATGCATTATTCTCAGGATCAATTATAAAATCCATAAAAATAAAAAAGGATTTTAAACAAAATGAAATTTAACGACCTATTGCGGCATACCAAATCAAGTTTGGAGAATTTAGGATGGCGACTCCTTACTCCTTTTCTTCATCTCTATTTTAATGAAAAGCATTTCGAAGAACTTTATAAAAAGAAGCCAGACCCTTGGAATTATGAAAATTACCAGTTTGAAAAAGAAAAATACCAAAAAACC